>JBBQCU010000104.1:0-9114 GCA_038319065.1 Methylococcales bacterium | reverse complement strand
TGCTTGCTGGGGCTATGACCTGGTTATACCACCGTTTATCGATTTTCTGGATTCCTTACTGACAGGTTCAGGCCATGATCTGGACTTGCAGACCTTTAAACTGACCGATCAGATTAGCGGTGAAATGCTCGGTATAAGAGCTGATATGACACCGCAAGTAGCCAGAATGGATGCCCATAATATTAAGCATGAATGGCCAACGCGTCTATGTTATGTGGGTACTATATTACATACCCGCGGCGACCCGCTGGAAAAGACCCGAAGCCCCATGCAAATTGGCGCGGAACTCTATGGACATGCCGGCAAGGAAAGCGATATAGAAGTCATTCGCTTGATGCTGGAAATGCTGGCCATAACAGGAGTGCTGAACGTTCACCTCGATTTAGGCCACGTCGGCATTTATCGCGCTTTATCCATGCAAGCGGGATTAACCGAACTGCAGGAAAGTGAATTATTTGATGTATTGCAACGTAAGGCCAGGCCTGAACTCCAGGAATTGATGGACAGTTATACTATCGATAATGAACTTAAAATCATGTTCTTAAAATTACCTGAGCTGAATGGCGGCAAAAACACAATCGCCAAAGCTCGGACCGTGTTTTTAAAAGCGAATGAGGATGTAAAAAAAGCCCTGGCTGATTTGGAAGCTATTGCGGAAAAACTGGCAGCACATTTTCCGTCATTACCAATCAGTTTCGATCTGGCTGAGTTGCGTGGTTATCATTATCATACCGGTATGGTTTTTGCCACTTTCATACCGTCAGTAGGCAGAGAAATTGCCAGAGGGGGCCGTTATGACAATATTGGTGCAGTGTTTGGACGTGCACGTCCTGCGACCGGTTTCAGTGCCGACTTGAAATTATTGTCATCCCTCTGCAAACAATCCTGTCATACCGAACAGCGAGAGCTTATTTTTGCTCCGTATTCAGACGATGTTGCGTTAAATGAAAAAATAAGAGACTTGCGCGCTCAGCAACAGTCTGTTGTTCAACAATTGCCTGGACAAACCGGAAGTGCAAAAGAATTGGGTTGCACCTCTATTTTAGAACAAGATAATCAAAACTGGGTCGTCAGACCTCTAGCTTAAGCCTGGAATAAATATGGGAAAAAATGTCGTTATCATCGGCACTCAATGGGGTGACGAAGGAAAAGGTAAACTGGTTGATCTGTTAACCGGACATGTGGAAGCTGTTGTGCGTTTTCAAGGGGGGCATAACGCAGGGCACACGCTGGTTATTCGCGGCGAAAAAACAGTATTACATCTTATTCCTTCGGGCATACTGAGGGATAATGTGCAGTGCATGATTGGTAATGGCGTGGTTTTATCGCCTAATGCCCTAATGGAAGAAATCGAGTTTTTGGAAATGGCAGGGGTTTCAGTTAGAAACCGTTTATTAATCAGTGAAGCTTGTACCCTGATTTTACCCGTGCATGTGGCTATCGATCAGGCGCGAGAAAAAGCACGTGGCGGTAAAGCCATTGGCACAACCGGACGCGGCATTGGCCCTGCTTATGAAGACAAGGCAGGACGTAGAGGCTTGCGGGCCGGCGACTTGCTGAATACCGTGAGCTTTGCCGAAAAGCTCAAAGAGTTGGTTGATTATCATAATTTTATGCTCACTCACTATTATCATACTGATGCAGTCGACTACCAGCAGACTTTAGATGAGGTACTCCGTTTGGGTGAGCAAATCAAGCCCATGCTAACTGATGTCAGCGAAGCACTCTATAAATATCAGGCGCAAGGAAAGAGCCTGTTATTTGAAGGCGCTCAAGGTGCCTTGCTGGATATCGATCATGGCACCTTTCCCTATGTCACCTCATCCAGCACCACTGCGGGCGGCGCGGCGACAGGGAGCGGTATAGGTCCGCTTGATCTTGACTATGTTTTGGGAATTACCAAAGCCTACTCTACGCGCGTTGGTAATGGCCCGTTTCCATCCGAATTGCATGATGCCAATGGCGAGCACCTGGGTACGAAAGGCCATGAGTTCGGCGCCACGACCGGACGCAAACGCCGCACCGGCTGGTTTGATGCTGTTGCCATGCGCAAATCGGCACAACTCAACAGCTTAAGCGGTATCTGTTTAACCAAACTGGACGTACTGGATGGTCTGGAAAAAATTGGTATTTGCACCGCTTACAGACTCAACGGAAAAATTACTGGAATAGCTCCTTTAGGCGCAGATCAATATGAGCAATGTCATGCCATTATTGAAGACATGCCCGGCTGGACAGGCACGACAGCCGGCTTGACTGATTTTAATGATCTGCCTGACAATGCCAAAGCCTATATCAAGCGACTGGAAGAACTGATCGGCGTCAAGGTGACTATCGTGTCAACCGGGCCCGATAGAGACGAAACCATCATTCTCTAACATCCGTTTGCTTGATTGGGCAGACTTTAGATGCATAACCTTTACAAGCCTGTCCCGACTAAAGTCGAAGGGCTCAAGGCAGGCCTCTAACGGAGGAAAAGGGAATAGTTACCTGTATATTTACGCTTGAGTGGTATTATTCCGGCTTACGCGGGCTGCCTTTTTTACCCTGGTTTTGGGAACTGTTGCCGGTGTTATCAGAGCCTTCCGTTCGGCTTTCGTCAGAGTCTAAAGGATCTTCTTCATCCGGCGGATTACCATCGTAAATTAGATATTCACGATGTTGCAGATAGGAGCTTTTTAAAAAATCGTAGCGATCGCCATCGGTTGCTTCTTCAACCACTTTTTCCGTAGCCATTACGCCGGCACGATAATCCGTCACATCCAGTACACTGGTGCCTAATGATGTGGCGGAGCCAGCAAAGCCGCCGAAGATAGAAACATAGGTTATAGGATCCATAACAGCATCACCAATCAACCCAACGGTATCTCTGGGTGTACTGGGACCAAAGAATGGCAGTACCAGGTAAGGGCCGGAAGGCAGCCCCCAAAAGCCTAAGGTTTGACCAAAGTCTTCATTGTGTTTGGGCAGATCAATTTTGCTGGCCCAGTCAATAATCCCCCCAATCCCGGCAGTCGTATTGATCATAAAGCGGCTTAAGTCCATGCCTCCTTGCAGCAGTTTAAACTGCAAAATATCATTGATAGTGACACCTATATCGTTTATGTTGCTGAAAAAATTAGTCACACCGTCATCAACTGCAGTATTTGTAACGTCTAAATAACCCTTTGCAACCGGCTTTAATATGTGTTTGTCGAAGCCATCGTTAAACGATTGCGCACCTTTGTTCCAGCCTTGCCAAGGATCATTTTGCTCAGCTTCCCTGATTGTGGTGGTGGCACAACCAGCTAGTGCCGCAGCCGTTATGGCGCTGATTAATAATGGAAGTTTTGTAAAAATTTTTGTTTGCCTATTCATGAGTAGTTTCTTGGCTGCTTGGATAAAAAATTTTTCGACTTTGCGAGGCGCTTTTTTGACGTCCAATTATACAGCAGCCCAATAAGGTTCGCATCGCCCATCTCTATTGAGTCTGGGTATTTTTGGGAAATGTTCCATTAATACCAGTTTTGGCTAATGAATGTTTTTACAGATACCCGGTAAATAAATCAAGAGAGGTGAGAAAGAATGATCAAGAATGGCTCCACCCGGCATTAACATAATTACGGAGATTGAACCATCCGTTTATTTAAACACCCGGTTCATTAGCCGGTTGACCAGGATGATAAACAGTGTACACATAAACCGGTATATCAAGAGCACCCAAACTATGTTCAATTAACGGATACACATCATCCCAGTCTAAATCGCCCACCCCGGTCGCTAACCGCGGCAACGCAATTGAAGTAAATTTTTCAACGGTTATCATTTTTACTAACGTACTTAATGCGTGCCTGACATTGTTAAGAGTTGCTTTGCCATGACGATGATCGTGGCTATCCATACCTTCCTGAGTGATCAGATTCACAATACGGACATTATCCGGCCCACCCCACATCCAGGCCTCACCCGGCTGGGTGTTATGTTGATGGCACCAGCGATGAAAATCCTTGTGCATGGCGGGATATTGGTTGTGCAGTTCCAGCGCCAAGCCTTTATCCATTGGATCGTTTAGCCCAACCCCATGTGCAATCGCTTGGGCCTTGCTCAATAAAATGTCACCTTCGACTTTGTGTATCATAATACCCTCTTTATGTACGATGTTTTCAACTCATGCAGCCAAGTTGGTTTATGTCTTGAAACCAATAAATACATAGCCTACCCTATTTTTTTCGATTTGGTTAAATCCTTTCTGGCTTTTCCCCTGATAAATTAATAACAAACAAATTTAATTTATCGATTCATTAGACTCAAAAAACAAATTATTTTCCACACATATTTTTTCCGTCATTCCGCCCCCCGTTAACTTTAGTATGCATAAAATCGGATATAATGCAATGACATCCGGACAACAAGGTTTCTTATGACTAACCAGTTTATTGCCAATCGCGATCTTTCCGTTTTATGGCATCCCTGTACACAAATGAAGGACCATGCAACCTTTCCGATTATCCCTATTAAAAAAGGGCAAGGCGTTTGGCTGGAAGATTTTGACGGCAATCGCTATCTGGATGCGATCAGTTCGTGGTGGGTTAATCTGTTCGGTCACGCCAATTCCACTATCAATGCGGCTCTAAAAGACCAGCTCGATTCCCTGGAGCAGGTAATTTTTGCCGGGTTCACCCACGAGCCCGCGGTCAATTTGGCGGAAAAGCTTGTTGAAATCACTCCTGGAAGGCTGAGCCGTTGTTTTTATGCAGACAATGGTTCAGCTGCGGTGGAAGTTGCGCTCAAGATGAGTTTTCATTATTGGCGAAATCAAGGCCAAACACAGAAAACCAAATTTATAACGCTGGAAAACAGTTATCATGGCGAAACCCTGGGCGCGCTAGCTGTCGGCAATGTGCCGTTGTATAAGGAAACTTATGCGCCGTTGTTGATGGATGTCATTACCGTGCCGGGGCCGGACTGTTATAACCGCGAGCCAAGTGAATCGTGGGCTGATTATTCCACGCGCAGATTTGCCCTGATGGAGGAAACGCTGCAACAGCATAGCGACCATGTCTGTGCTGTCATTATTGAACCTTTAGTGCAGTGCGCAGGAGGTATGCGTATGTACGATCCGGTTTATTTAACGTTGCTGCGCGCTGCTTGTGATAAATACCATGTGCATTTAATCGCGGATGAAATAGCCGTCGGTTTTGGGCGCACGGGGACATTATTTGCTTGCGAACAAGCCGCAATCAGTCCGGATTTTATGTGTTTGTCCAAAGGGTTAACAGGCGGCTATTTGCCGTTGTCTGCTGTCTTGACCACCCATCAGGTCTATCAAGCGTTCTATGATGATTATCAAAAGCAGACTGCATTTCTGCATTCGCATAGCTATACAGGCAATGCGCTGGCATGCAGGGCGGGACTTGCAACCCTGGAAATTTTCCAGCAACACAATATTGTCGAGAATAATAAGCAGCTGGCTGACATCATGACAAAAGCGGCGGCCCGGTTTAACGAGCACCCGCATGTATCCGAAGTCCGGCAGACGGGCATGATACTGGCCATTGAAATGGTCAAAAACAAACACCCGCACGAGCCGTATCCGTGGCAAGAACGCCGGGGACTCAAGGTCTATCAATACGCGCTATCCAAGGGTGTATTATTACGACCGCTAGGCGATGTCATTTATTTTATGCCTCCTTACACTATTAACGAGGAGGAACTTTTTTTAATCGCTGAAGTGGCTTGGGATGGCATACAGCAGGCGGTTAAGGAGTAATATGCGAGTTTCCAGATTATTTACGCCAATCCATTTGGCTTCAGGCAAACAAATTGAGCTGGATGATGAGAATGGACATTATGTCAGAACGGTTTTGCGTTTAAAAAAAGCGGCTGAAATCATTTTATTCAACGGAGCAGGCGGAGAATATTTGTGTACCGTTGAAGAAGTCAACCGAAAAGCCGTGCTGATTGCCATTAACAAATGGCAGGACCGTAACGTGGAATCGCCGTTGTTGGTATCATTGGGGCTAGGCATATCGCGCGGCGACAGAATGGATTTGTCAGTACAAAAAGCGGTGGAGCTCGGCGTTAATCACATCACGCCATTATTAACCGAGCGTTGTGTGGTGCAATTTAAAGGCGAAAAAAAGCCGCAACGCTGGTTGCATTGGCAAAAAATAGTCCAGCATGCCGCCGAACAAAGCGGCCGGACAACCTTGCCCGAATTGACCGAAATAGAACGCTTGCAGCAGTGGGTTTGTAAGCAGGAAGGCTTGAAAGTGTTTCTTGATCCTTACGCAGAGCAAACCTTGGAAGATATAAGTCCAATAGAAATGCGCGTGACCTTACTCACAGGTCCCGAAGGCGGCTTTTCTGACCCGGAACGTCATGTAGCCAAATCTGCCGGATTTATTCCAGTCCGCTTGGGCAGACGAATATTACGGACAGAAACTGCATCACTAGCTGCCTTGGCCGCAGTGCAGATGTTGTGGGGTGATTTTGGGGTTAGTGGACGGAAAACTGAGAACACAGGACAGAAGGTGGAGACAGCTGTCTAAAAAATCCCTGTACCAAGGTACCGTCGTCTGTCCTCAGTCCTCTATGCGCGCTAGTGCCGCTGTTGGTATTGTTTGCCCTGAAAATCCCACTGATTGAAGAGCCGCTGTTTCGAGGCACTCTATTAGTGGGTTTAAACAAAATGAACAAAAAATTATTTAACACCGAATTTAGCTCGGAATATCTTTATTATGAATAACACTACCTTAGAGAGTGTCCCGCGCACCAGTCGTTTTTTTAATGGCTTATCGGCATTGTTGGCCTTTTTATTATGGGGCGGCTGGGCGTATTATGTGAATGGAAGCACTGATGTTACAAGGGGGCTAATCTCGGGACTCACACAAGGAACAGCCAGTTTTATTATTACTTTGGTAATGGTGCACTTAGTCACGTGGTTTTTTAATCATTTGCAGAGCAACTTTTTACAATTACCTCTGGCTGCTTTTTTTACGGTGAGCATCACCGGAAGTTGTTTGGTAGGCATACATTTACTCGTTGATACGCCGAAAGTTTTTTACACTATCGCTCCCGCATTATCAGTTGCGTTTGCATTTGGTTGGTATACGGCTTATAAAATACGAAAAACCTGCACTAAGAGGTCGTCAAAATGAGTGTAAATGGCAGAAGATATTTAAAGTTTCGGGAATTTGTTTTTGTACAAACAATAGCTCAACGCTTGAGCCAACGGCAGATAAGTCCAAATCAAATCTCTATCACCAGCATTTTTTTTGCTCTGTTGGCCAGTATTTGTTTTTTGGCATTACCGGACACGGGGTCGACAGGGAAATGGTTGCTGCCGGTACTCGCGGCGGTGGCTATCCAATGCCGTTTATTATGCAATTTGTTCGATGGCTTGGTCGCTATCGAAGGAGGCAAAAAAACGTATTCCGGGGAGTTGTTTAATGATATGCCTGACCGCATTTCCGATGCACTGTTGATAGTTAGCGCCGGCTATGCTATCAGTATTGTCAGTTGGGGCGGTACGCTAGGATGGTGCGCCGCTTTACTGGCAGTAATGACGGCTTATGTGCGGACTTTAGCGGCAAGTTTAGGTGCGCCGGTCAATTTTCAGGGGCCCATGGCTAAACAGCACCGAATGGCATTACTGACTGCCGCTTGCCTTATAACCGCTGTTGAAAACAACTTTGCCGGGCAAAGTTATGCCCTGCTTGCTGCTTTATTAATAATGATTGCCGGGTGTTTGATCACGCTTTATCGTCGTACCCTGTCAGCTTATCGATTTTTAGAAAGCCATGACCTTTCTTAATATTCCAAAAAATTCATTTTATGCCATGCTTGTGGTCTTGGGGTTATTGGTTGTAGCGTCCTCTATTCGCTTGATCTTGTCAGCCAAAAACCCGGATAAAGACTATACCGAACTTCGCCAGCGCATCCAGTCCTGGTGGTGGATTATCGCCTTGTTATTTTTTGTTCTTGCGGCCAGCCGAACGACTGCCATCGTCTTTTTTGGATTTTTAAGTTTTTTAGCGTTAAAAGAGTTCTTATCTATCGTGCCAACCCGGCTAACCGACAGGCGGGTAATTTTTTGGGCTTATCTTTCCATTCCTGTGCAGTATTATTGGGTGAACATGGGTTGGTATGGGATGTTTATTATTTTTATCCCCGTTTATGTATTCCTGTTTTTACCAATGCGCATGGTGTTGATAGGTGATACTAAGGGTTTTATTCGTTCGGCGGGCGTTTTGCACTGGGCGGTGATGTTGATGGTTTTCTCTATAAGTCACATCGCCTATTTACTGACCTTACCCGTTAAAAATATTGATGCAGGCAATGTCGGTTTGGTGCTGTTTTTGCTGTTCATGACCCAGTTTAATGATATCTGCCAATACATTTGGGGCAAAATGTTAGGCAAGCATAAAATTATTCCTAAAGTCAGTCCCAATAAAACCTGGGAAGGTTTTTTAGGCGGATTGCTGACGATAACGGCATGCGCTGGTTTCGTCGCCCCGCTATTAACACCCTTGAGTTTTGAGTACGGCCTGGGCGCGGGCGTAATCATTGGATTGGCAGGATTTTTCGGGGATGTGGTGCTTTCATCAGTGAAACGGGATTTACAAATAAAAGACAGCGGCAGTTTAATTCCTGGGCATGGCGGAATTTTGGATAGACTGGATAGTGTTATTTATACTGCACCGCTGTTTTTCCATTTTCTTTATTTTGCTGCCTATCAATCATGAACAGACTTATCAAAATTCTGTTTTTTGCCCTCATTGTTAAGCCTCTTGTACTGATAGTCTTGGGAATTAATCTTAAAGGCCAGGAAAAACTCCCTTTAAAAGGCCCTGCGATTATTGCAGCTAATCACAACAGTCATTTAGACGCGCTGGTTTTAATGAGTTTATATCCTCTAGACGGCATTCATAAAGTAAGACCTGTCGCAGCTGCGGATTATTTTTTGAGCAACCGTTTGCTGGCATGGATATCTTTGCATGTATTAGATATCGTACCCTTTAATCGGAGCGGTCATGTGGATAAAGACCAATTATTTTTGGGTTGCCATCAAGCCCTGAATAATAGCGACATCTTGATTTTGTTTCCTGAAGGCAGTCGCGGCTCCCCCGAAAA
>JBBQCU010000103.1:0-9136 GCA_038319065.1 Methylococcales bacterium | reverse complement strand
AGCCAAATACTGAGCAGAATGGCCGCCGCGACAATCAACACCGGGAATACGGTACTCATCATACCGACTGCCAAACCTTGAATAATGGTTGTTGCAGCACCGGTTTGCGTCGCATTGGCAATAGCTTGCGTTGGCTTTTCGGTGTAGGAAGTGAAGTATTCAGTCGCATAGGCAATGGCATTACCGGCAACCAGGCCGACCAAAATAACCAGCCAATAATTAAAGCTGACACCCGATATTAATACGGCGATCAAAGTCAGTACCAATACCACGACTGAAGCTCCCCAAACGGAACGGCGCAAAGCTGTCAATAGATCCTCCAGAGTGGCATTTTCATTAATCTTTGCGACTTGCTTTCTGAAAAAATGAATGATGCGGCCGGTAACTGACATGTCCTCATAAGTGCTGGCCAGGGTAACATCCTGTTCTTCGCCAATCACCATATAAATGCCAAAAAGACTGGAAATGACACCAACGGAAGCAACCAGGAAGGGAAGCCCTATAAAAGCGGCAGCTGAATCAGCACCCAACGCAGCTCCCAATGTAGCAGCGGCAATGATGGAGCCGCTATAGCTTTCAAACAAGTCGGCGCCCATGCCGGCTACATCACCTACATTGTCGCCGACATTGTCAGCAATGACCGCCGGATTGCGTGGATCATCCTCAGGGATGCCTTTTTCGACTTTACCAACAAGATCAGCACCCACATCGGCTGCTTTGGTGTAGATGCCACCGCCGACTCGGGCAAATAGCGCTATACTGCTGGCACCAAAGCCAAAACCCGTGATATAGGTCAGTTGAGCTGGATTGCCGTTAAATATCAAATACAATAGCGTCATGCCGATAAGACTAAAGCTCACCACAGCCATACCCATAATTGCGCCGCTGCCAAAGGCAACACGCAAGCCTTCATGTAGGCCGCGACTGGCTGCTTCAGCTGTGCGTACGTTGGCACGAACAGCCACATACATACCGAGATAGCCCGCACCGGCAGACGCAATCGCACCCACGACAAAACAAAGCGCGGTTTGCCATTGCAAAAACAGGGTAATAACTGTTGCAACAATAGCTACGAAAATCGCTATAACACGATATTCGCGCGTCAAAAAGGCCGATGCCCCCTCTTGTATAGCCGCGGCAATTTTGCGCATTGCGGCACTACCTTGATCATAACTTAGAACACGCCGTGTTTGCCAAAGTACAAATCCGACCCCAACAATACCCATCAATAATGCAACGATAACCGATGCAGTTGCTTGTAACATCATATCCCCTTTCCTATTTATTAGATTAGTTTGGCCAATTGCCAGTAAGCTCAGGCTATTTTTCTGTTTTATTTTCTTATTTTATCAACACCTCTCTATGTTTCATTTCTGACATATAACGCACACGATAACTATTCAGGTTTTTAGCCCGCGCACCTCTAAAATACTCAATCAAGTGCCGGGGAGCATTACCAATGCATTATAATCGATCTTTAGTCTCTCCACAGTCAGAGAGTTGTAGCAACAAACAAGAATTTTTGCTGAGCAGGTCATATGCTTGACCAGCCAAACACAGATGGCAGTTGTCAGTAAAGACGAAATACCCCATATGCCACAATTCAAAAAAATAATCATCTCTTTACAAATAGACGTGGCATTATTTAGATTTGCGAACCCGTAGATTGGGTTTCTAATCTTTGTGAGCTTCTGGATGAAATTGCGACAGTAAAAAACCATAACCCTCCAAAGACTGCTGAAATCATACGCCGGAGTCTGCCGAAAACCCATTAATAAATGCGTAGTAACAGATAAATCAAAGAAATTTACTAGCGCTTACGTCATAAGTGTTATGGAAAAATAGAGTCAGCGGTTAGATTCCTGCGACCTTCAAAGTCATTATCGTTTCGCAGAGGTCGGGGAGAGGGAATATAATACTCATGTTAATTCGTGCAACTGAATTATTAAGGAGAAATCGTTATGGAAAAAGGCTATTTTATAACCGGTACCGATACCAACGTCGGAAAAACCTGGGCGACCATTGCGTTGATGCGTTATTTCAAACAACAGGGTAAATCCGTTGCCGGTATGAAGCCTGTTGCATCGGGCTGTTTTATGCAGGATGGGCAGCTGAAAAATGAAGATGCCTTGCTGATACAGGAAAATGCTTCAATAAAAATTAACTATGACATGATCAAACCCTACGCCTATGAATTACCCGTCTCGCCACATATTGCCGGCATCAGCAATCCGGTCAACCTGGCTACTATTGTCGAAAGGTTTAATACCCTGAAAGAATTGGCTGAAATAGTGCTGGTCGAAGGCGCCGGAGGATGGTATGCACCCTTGAATGACCATGAAGACATTAGCGATTTGGCAAAAGCGCTGGCATTACCGGTCATTATTGTGGTTGCCATCAGGCTGGGCTGCATCAATCATGCAAAATTAACGTGGCAGGCGATACAACACTCAGGCATACCACGTGCAGGCTGGATTGCCGTATGCGTAGACCCTGACATGCTAAAACGTGACGAAAATATACACACTATTAAAACAGCTTTGAAGGTACCCTTGCTAGGCGTGTTGCCTTATCTGGCTAGCGCTGATTTTGATTTTTTAGCGGGGCAGCTAGTATTGTAATTTAAGTTTCAGTTACTACCCAAGGAAGACCTTTTAAATTATCTTTAGAAACAACTTTAGGGTGAGCGTCTATCGGTTTCAGCTTTCTTTTTAAGAATGTTTCTATTTCCTGAAAATTATAACAGGATTGATTTAATGTACGCCTCGCAGGAGGTTTTTCAATATGTAACACAACCCTTATGTGGGATGTCTTAGCAAAACTTTCTGCAATCTTTTTTTCTGTTTGACGGCTAGCATTATTTTTCATGGGCAACATTGCGGCTAAAGTTGATACCACCTTGTTCAAAATAGCTTCAATTAAATCACTTGGTTTTTAACATTTGCTATACGCCTGTTTGATAAGATTTTAGACTATAATTATGTTCAAAAGCCAATCACTTTTCCTCTTAAAATTTCCGGGATATTTTCTCCCATCAGATCAAGAAAAGTTGGCGCTAAATCCAATAAAGAAATTTCTCCAATATTACCCCTGGGAGCAATTGAATTACCTGCGGCTGCCACAAACCCATTCATAGAATGATAACTGTTCCGGTGATATGAAGATTTTGATTGACTCAGCTGTATTTGGGGATGCGTTAGTCTTTCCAGATAGTGCCGGGCAGGTTGCCATTCAATAAAAATATCAGGGAGAATTTCCGGAGGTTCGCAACTAAACCAATCAACTGTTCTGACAATTTGTTTAATTGCCGGTTTATTCGTTACTGGATCAATCAAATGTTGCAAATCTGTTTCTATTTGAGTTAATAGATCTTTATATTCTTTCCCCGGCCTTACAATACCCAGCGGTTCTCTGCCTTGCAAATTAACACGAATAAAACTCGTATAGAGAGAAGGAATGGCAAAAGCACGGGTTTTTTCCCAGTTAGTGCTATTAGAAAAGCTATCTGTTAACAATCGTTCCTGTAAGCTTAAGGAAAAATGATGACTCATGGCATTTCGCCACGATTGAGGAATAAAACGGCGGGCCAAGGATAAAGGATTCAGAGCAAGATTAGCCGGAGCAGGATGCAAGGTTTGATAACCAAGCTCCTGACAAAACGATGAGATTAAACCAGTAGTTGGATAGCTATCTTCCATGCCAAAAGCGGAAAACATAACGATATTGGCATTTTGAGGCAGTTCTTGTAATAGAAGTTCGATTTGGCTATCAATGGCCTGATAAATGTCTCGAATAGCGTTAGTGAGTTGATTTTCTTCAGCATGAATTTCCTGACGGTATTGCCAAAACCGGTGTGCGGCAGTATGGGATTCATAGAATCCAATAGCAATTAAATCAAAACGATCGCGCCGGCAAAGTTCTCGACAAAGCTGCCCCTTTTTCTCAATTCGTTGCAAAAAAGTTTGATACATTTGCCAATCATCAGCAAATGAAGTATTGGGTTTGAATTCCGATACAGGGATCTGTTTTCCAAAAAATTTTCTGGTCTCCTGCAGTAATTCGGGTGGATTCGCGCAAGGAGATAATACCGTGAGGGCAGTTTCATGAATCGCCCAATTAGCTAACTGAATGCCCTTAAGATCAGATACGATAACGCTATCAGGTGCATCAATTACGGCTACTTTTTTGTTACTATCTCTTAAATAAGACCAGAAGGGTGAAATCCCGGTATCAGGAAAGCTAAAGGGTTTCAGTGTGTATGTCTTGGGTACTAACTGACGGCAATAGTAGTAACCATGATCAGAACGGGGAATTCCACTAATTAGGGAGAGAGAAGTGCCATGTTCGGCGAGATGTTCAGATCCGGCGAGTTTCCCCCAGCATCCTTTTTCCATCAGATTAGCGATGCTGGGTAAATAGCCTGCTTCAGCCCAGGATTGAATCAGGCGGTCATCGCCACCATCCATTGAGAGTAGAATTAGCGGGGGATTCGGTGTGGTCATAATTGAATACTCGTATTTCCAAACAGGGAATCCTCATTCATCCAGTGAGGGATTTTTTCTCCCATCAAATGAGCAAAAGTTGGAGCTAAAGTCAAAACAGGAATGTCCCCTAAATTACCCTGTAAAGGAATATCATTACCGGAAAAAGCCACAAATCCATGATGACAATGATCGCTTCCTCGAAAAAATTCCGGTTTCTTTTGCGTTA
Organism: Methylococcales bacterium; assembly: GCA_038319065.1. Taxonomy (GTDB): domain Bacteria; phylum Pseudomonadota; class Gammaproteobacteria; order Methylococcales; family Methylomonadaceae; genus Methylobacter_C. The sequence continues at coordinate 4,426 of JBBQCU010000103.1, read as the reverse complement.
ATTCGGCACGGGGATGTAGCACTCGTTCCATAAAGTAGGAAGAAGATTCCCACTCAACTAATAAATCCGGTAATTCAGCATGGCGATCGCAGCCAAAGAGATCATCAGTTCTCCAAATCTGTTTAACGGCTTTTTGCCCGCTACGAACATCAATTAACTGCTGAAAATCCGATTCTAATTGGCATAAAACGGCTTGATATTCAGCTCCGGGAGCCACCAGGCCTTGGGGTTCTCTCCCCTGCAAATTGACCCTTAGGAAGCTCATATAAGCGGAAGGAATGGCAAAGGCTAAGGTTTTCTGCCAATTGGTTCCATTGCGAAAGTTATCAGCCAATATCCGTTCTTTTACGTTCCTGGGTAGATGACGGCTCAGAGCCATTCGCCAGGTTTCGGGAGTACATTGACGAAAGAGAGCAAGGGGATTTTTAGGGAATTGATTTTCATCAGGAGGGGCTTGATAGTTTAATTTACGGCAAAAATCTTCAATCAATCCCTCTGTGGAATAGTGATCTGTTAATCCAACAGATGAGACAATGACAATATTGGCGCTTTCAGGCAACTGTTGCAGCAATAGCCCAATTTCCCGGTCAATAGCTTGATAAATGTCTCGAATAGCATGGGTTAGTTCATTAGGTTCGGCGACTTTCTCATCTCCCAGAGCTTCAGGACGATATTTCCAAAACTGATGCCCTCCTGTGTGACATTCTCCAAAAACAGCAATGACCAGTTCAAATTGATTTTGGGAACATAGATGGCGGCATAACTGTCCTTTTTTAGCAACTCGATTCAGTAACCGACGGTTAATGCTTTGATCATCAGAAAAATTGCTGTAAAATTTTTCTGTAATGTTATCGGCTTTGCCAAAATTTCTGCTTACCCCTGATAATAAGCTTTTAGGATAGCTTGCAGGGGGAATAAAGTGGGAATTATGGACAGCCCAATTAGCCAACTGTATACCTTTTAAATTGGGCATAATCGCCATTTCGGGAATGTCAATGAGTGCTGCTTTTTTTTCAGTTCCTTGGCACAGTGACCAAAAGACACGCTCCGTTGCCTTTGTGTCAGATGCAGTATATAAATCGTAGCTTCCTGATTTTAATTGGCGAAAATAATAAAAGCCATGTTTTTTCTGGGGAATACCACTAAATAGTCTTGTCCATACCCCATCTTCATTGAGGAGATCGACTCCCGTTGTCCGTCCCCAGCATCCTTTTTGCATAATTGAGCGAATATTGGGGAGATAGCCTGCTTGAGCCCAATGCTGAATTAAATCAGGATCGCCACCGTCTAAACCGAGAATAATCAAGGGCGATGGGTTGACATCAATAGTCACGATTAATTCTCTTCATATTTGGTAAATGACAAAGGACGAAAAGCAGAACAATTATATGCTCCCGTTTTTAGATCAAAAGCTAGGCTATGCCAAGGACAGTATAGCTTTCCATCTTCTATGTATCCCTGGGCGAGATCGGCAGCTTCATGGCGGCAATAACGGGGAAACTCAACCACGCCATTTTCAGTCCGAACTATACAAGTATGTGCATCTTTAACCTGAATGATATTGGGTTGAAGGGTTAAATTAGTATTAAGCATAATTTGAGACGATTTAGACACATCAACAGAAGTCTTGTCCTGGAGAAATCGGTTTTTGAAACTATGCCAACGTTTCTTTTGATTTTTCAGACGATAGCCGAGATGGGCATAGGAAAAGAATGATCGCCAAATAGCCAGCAGTTTCCACCGATGAGATACCCACCGGGAATCATACCAGGAGCGCCATTGATTGAAGTAGGTGCCTTGCGGTAACGTGAGGGAAAACCTCATCGTCAAAGCACAGCGAGTTTCATCGGTGGTATTGAGTTCCGAAGAATGAAGGTGTTCGCCGGAAAAGAGTAAGGCATCACCGGGTTGCAAAGCAAACCGTAAGGGTTTTCCGACAGGATAATTCCGGTCAACGTAGCGAATAGAGGCAGTGGGAGGGATTTCTTTTCTCCATTGTTGAGGGTAGAACAATAGGCTATTCCCTAACGATACCCGATCCACAGCAATCCATAAATTGATTGACGTTAAGGCATATTCTACCCAACTATCACGGTGAGGCGAAGTAAACCGTAAACTCCCTAAATGTTGATACAATTCCCTTTTATTTTGATCAAAAATTTCATAAGGAATAAAAGTGCGAAAGATAGCATTACTGTAGAGATAAAAAGGGTTGGAATATTCAAGAAAGTCACTGACAAATTGTTTTCCCCACACTAGCAAAAAGGATTGAGTTGCCTCAGTAATTTGTTGGTTCACCTGATATAATTGCTCCCCATCAAGCATTAGATGCAGTTTGCTCCAGCCTTGGGATTGTATTTGGTGAGCAACTTGAGGACTAATCAGGGCTTTTATCTGATTCAGAGCAATTTGGTTGAACTGGTCAAGTTGAGATCCCATAAAAGCACTGTTGCGGATTACGATTATTTCACCCTTTGCGACACGGGCGAGAACATCTGAAAGTAGACAGGGTTGTTCTTCATAAGGTATCTGAGGCGAAATAGCGGTGATCTTGGGTTGATTAAGTGACAAAATAATACCTCTGTAGCTATACCTGTGATCCTGATCAGAACAGGCTAGATGACTGTGTTACGTTGATTTTTGCTGAAGAAGCCTATCATATAAACCGAGAACTTTGTTTACAAAAACATCTTCACTTAATTGCTCCAGAGCCACCTTTCGCCCTGTTTTACCGAGTTTTTCGGCTAGTTCTCGATTTCGCAACAGATCCACCAAGATTTCAGCTAAAGTCTTAACATCTCCAGGAGGCACCAGAAACCCCGTTTCACCCTGGTTGACAATATCTATTGAACCACCAGCCGCACTGGCAACAACGGCTGTTCCCCTCATCATCGCATTAGCAGTAATCAATCCGAAAGGCTCTGCCCACAAAGAAGGAACCACTTGCACCCAAGCCCTGGAGAATAGTGCCTCCATCTCTACAAGAGGCATTTGACCGGGCATAACTATATTCGCTTCAAGATTTAAATCTGTTATTAGTTGTTTCAGCTTTTCTCGTTGAGGACCATCTCCCACAAGCAATAGCTGCGTTTCCGGAATCTTGGCTACAACCAGGGCAAAAGCACGCAATAGAACTTCCCCCCCTTTCTCCGTCACCAGTCGAGCGGCAAAGGCGATAGCCGGTGGAGATTGTAACAAAGGACGTTGGGCCATAATGGGCACTCCATGCCAGACCACTTCCACGGGGTGAATCCCTGCCTCCAACAAACCTTGCTTTACTGCTTCACTCGCTGCGGTAATCAGATTGAAGGAGTTATGCCAACGACGCCACCAATACATCTGAAACATCAAAGGCAGCCAATCTCGCAGAGGAAGACACTGGTTACGATAACAGGAGAAACCTGATGGCACTTGGCAAGCACTTCCATCCGGTAGCAGTTTTGTCCCCACCGGGCAGATAGCGCGATACCAAACAGCGTAGTATAAACTGGGATAATCTCGAAGCAGGGGCAATATAAAGGGTGAAAGTTGAGTCAAACAGAGAAAGACATGGACCACGTCAGGCTGAAACTCTTTAAGCACTCGTTTTAATCTATGAACGGCCCAAGGATTTGCCATCTGCAATAATGTCCGGAATCGGGAAGTAGTTCCTAAGCAGAGATAGTCTCCTTGAGGTTCAGCATTTAAGGGTTGGGCTGAACTGGAAAAGCAACGAGCATCATGTCCCAGCTTTCGCAGCTTATCCCGTAAGGATAATAGGAGTAATTCTGCTCCTCCCGTTGGAGTTGAGTAGTCATTAATCAATAAAATTTTCACATCTTAACCTTTTTAAAGAGTTGCCGGGTATGTTACACACTAGCTGACTACATTGATTTTCCACAATTGTTACCGTCCAAAGTATAATATGGTCGGGTAAGTCCCTGGAACGTGCAGGAAATAACTTTAACCTCCAACTCCCTCTCCTTCCGGTCCATACACTCCGGGAGGGTTGGGGGAGATGGGATATAAAACTCAAGTTATTTCGTGCACGCTACTTAGACAATAGGTATGAAATCATTAAGCTTGGAAACTTTGGCTACCTCAACCGCAAAAATAAAAAAAATTCAATGAATTCTAAGTCTTATGAACAAAAAGCCAATATTTTCCATTATCATCCCCACATACAACCGTCCGGAACAGTTGGCAACCTGCCTGGAAGCCCTTACCCGTCTAGACTATCCACGGGATTGTTTTGAAGTCATTATTGTTGATGATGGCAGCCCCATGTGTCTGGATTCTGTTCTAAGTCCCTTCAAGGAACAATTGACAGCCGGGTTAATCCGGCAAGATAACGCCGGGCCCGCCGCCGCCCGCAATACCGGATCTATCCATGCCAAGGGTCAATTCCTCGCTTTTACTGATGACGATTGTCTCCCCGCCCCTAATT
>JBBQCU010000102.1:0-9188 GCA_038319065.1 Methylococcales bacterium | reverse complement strand
TTTATGTATGTCGAAGCCGAATTGGCGATGTAAGAAAGGACACCGGCCAGACTTCAGGAAGTCGGTATAAGACTTTCCGGTATCATGCTCCAGTTCTGTAAAGCACTGTGATTATGCAAAGCTCGCGAGCGAAATAGATGCTTCTAACCCAGGCTGCATCTGGTCCGCGACAAAGCACTGAACATAAAAAGACACTTGTCATAATGCCGTAATGCAAAGCTTTGCATTAGTGCCACAACCTGCCAGCCACCAATTGCAAGGTAACGGCTGGTTAACCCTGGAAAGCGGTCATTCAGAAACTGCCATTGATCGACAACCAAACACCCAGAACGACCTTATTCCCTGCTAGATGAAAGAATTTAGACATAACTTCATAATCCATGTTTCATAGGGTAGCTTTAACCGCACTAAACCAACCTATTAAATTTATAAATACCGCTATGAATAAAGATCATTTAACAGACCATCCTTCGATGAATTAAGGTGTTAATGAATCTTTTTTTCAATTGGGAGTTATTTATGAATATCCTCTTTAAAGTTATAGCCATTTTATTACTGTTTGCATGCGAAGTTGCAAACAGTAGCGAATCAAATTATGACATTGTCGCTAAGCTTGATACCGGACCTGGAAATGTAACGGTTATGGACGATGGTCGAATTATAATGAGTATGCATCAGTTTTATCAGCCGAAATACACAGTCGTTGAGTATAAAAATAAAGCACTGGTGCCGTTTCCTAATAAAGAATTAGCGGCTGCTGATTCAACAGCAGAACTGAAACTCGATTCGGTGCTGGGCATCCGATCTGATGCTAACGGTATTGTTTGGATGCTGGATAATGGCATGCGTAGCGGTGTAACTCCCAAGCTGGTGGGCTGGGATACAAAAATTAATAAGCTACATCAGGTTATCAATCTGCCGTCACCGATAACACCTAAGGATGCATTTGTTAATGATTTCGCAGTCGATACCCAGCGCAATCATATTTTTATCAGCGATCCGGCCGGTGGCGCCAATGCGGCATTAATTGTTGTCAACCTGAACACGGGAACAGCTAGACGCGTGCTTGAGGGACATACCAGTGTGATGCCCGAAAATATCGATCTGCTGGTTGATGGTGTAGCCATTCAAGTCAAAGATCAATCCGGACAGCTGGTTAGGCCGCATATCGGGGTTAACCCGATTACCGAAGACCTGGATAACGTGTGGGTTTATTTTGGCCCTATGCACGGACACAGTCTATACCGGATAAAAGCCGACGATTTGGCAAACGAGAATTTGGCTGCCAAGCGCTTGGCGAACCATGTGCAACGATATAGTGATAAACCGATTTCGGATGGAATATCCATCGACAAGGCTAATAATATTTATCTGGGGGAATTGGCGGCCAATGCAATTGGCGTTATATCGCCTGATAGAAAATACCGTCGGCTTGCTCAGAGCCCTAACCTGTCGTGGGTGGATTCGTTCAGCTTTGGGCCGGCGGGACAATTATATGCGGTTGTCAATCGGCTGCATCAGTCAGCAACGCTTAATGGCGGCGTATTGAAAGCAAAACCGCCTTTTTATCTGTTACAAGTAAAATCCTTGGCAGCCGGGTTGCCTGGGCGATAAATCAAATTTCATGAGCGCTTATCGTTTGGCTTATCGCCATGATTTTATCGCGTAGCCAACGATGCGCTGGGTCCTTGTCTCGCAACAGATGCCAGATCATCACTAGATCGTAAGCCGGAAGTTCGAGAGGGACAGGAAATAGTTCCAGGGGCGCCAGTTTTTTAAACTGCTCTGCAATTCTATAAGGCAGCGAGAGTACCATATCGGTTTCGGCGACTATCAGCGGCGCGGAAAGGAAGTGCGGTACAATAAGTTGTATCCGCCGTTCCAAGCCCAGTTCCGACAATTTTTTGTCGACTTCGCCCACATTGCTTCCCGTTCTGGAGATCAGCATATGAGAAGCAGTCACATACTCTTCTAATGACGGCGCCTGTCTTATCTGCGGATGGTTTTGTCTGACCACACAGGTCATACGGTCGCTAAATAAAGGCTGGCAGTGTAAATGACCGGGTGGATTTAACACCGATGCGAAACCAAGTACCACATCCAAGCTACCGCTTTCCAGTTGTGAGACCGGAAATGAGGATTCCGTGCGTTTAACATGAAGATTGATGCCGGGCGCAATGCGCCCGATGATTCTGCATAACTCAGGAATTAAAAGCAATTCCATATAATCCGTGGCGGCAAGGACAAAGCGTCGCTGACTCGTCTCAGCCTTAAATTCCATTGGGGGTTGAATGAGTAGTTCCATCTCAGCCAACAACGATCTGACCGGCGTAATCAAGGCCAGCGCTCTTTCTGTCGGTTTCATGCCGGCCGGCGTTTTAACCAGCACAGGGTCATCCAGTTGCTGACGCAGTCTATGCAAAATATGACTCATCGTCGATTGCGTTATAAACATCTGTTCCGCAGCCCGGCTTACATTTAATTCGCGCATCAACACATCAAATGCCACCAATAAATTCAGATTAAACGTTCTTAAACTAGACATCAGGTTTTTTCAGTGGTTGACCGGACGATAACTATTTGGCGTTATGGTAACTGAAAGTTTAAAAGCGTTGGCTATTAATTATTTCAATAGTGCCATGAAATTTAACCATTTAACAAAGCATTATTTTCACACTACTGTATGTCCCAGGCGCATCGTAATTCTTGAGTCGATCCCAGCCCCCTCATTGGTTAATTGATCATATTTCCGCTGCGCTTATTTTTCTGGATAACAACATTTTTATCCAGCAATGATTCAAGCCAGGAGATACAACTATGTCTGCAAATCTTACCAAACAAATTTTTCGACCTTATACCGGAGAAAAGGCGCGAATCACCCGTGCCTATGATTATCTCATCCTCGTTTTGGCGCTGTTTTTATTTATCGGTTCCTTTCATCTGAGTTTTGCCCTGACCGTCGGCGATTGGGATTTTTGGGTGGACTGGAAGGACAGGCAATGGTGGCCGTTGGTGACGCCACTGATCGGCATAACTTTTCCGGCGGCAGTGCAAGCCTTGTTGTGGACTAATTTCCGATTGCCACTGGGTGCAACCTTGTGTGTTACGTGCTTATTAATAGGCACCTGGATTGCACGTTTCTTCGCTTATCACTTATGGAATTATTTTCCTATTAACATGGTGATGCCATCAACCATGCTGCCCAGTGCGCTGGTGTTGGATGTTGTCTTGATGCTGAGCAACAGCTTGACGATTACCGCGATTTTCGGCGGCGCTGCTTTCGCATTACTATTTTACCCCAGCAACTGGCCAATCTTCGGCATGTTTCATGTCCCTGTTGAAGCGGGCAATAGCCAGTTGACGGTCGCTGATATGTTCGGTTTCCAGTACATCCGAGCCGGGATGCCGGAATATCTTCGCATTATTGAGCGCGGGACATTACGGACTTACGGTCAAATTGCGAGCCCGCTGTCGGCGTTCTGCTCCGCCTTGTTATGCTCCTTGATGTATACCTTATGGTGGCATATCGGCAAGTGGTTAGCTACGACCCGTTATCTTAAAAAAATCTAATGGAGGATAAGACGATGAAAGCCTCATTAATTAAAGAACCCTATCAACAAAAATCCTTTCAGACAGCCCGATTAGAGGGAATATCTGATAACCCATTAAAATGTCTATTGTTCTTGGGCTTCGTTATAGCGGTCTACTTGCTCAGCATTCAGTCAGTCATGGCGCACGGGGAAAAAAACCTGGAGCCCTATGTCCGAATGCGAACGATCCAATGGTATGACGTGCAATGGTCCAAGCAAAAGTTCAATGTCAATGATGAAGTCACCGTCACTGGAAAATTTCACGTGGCGGAGGATTGGCCAATCAGTGTGCCCAAACCGGATGCGGCGTTTTTAAATATTTCAACACCCGGACCGGTGCTAATCCGCACTGAACGCTATTTAAACGGCAAACCTTACATGAATTCAGTGGCCTTGCAACCCGGCGGCGATTACGACTTCAAGGTTGTTCTGAAAGGACGCTTGCCGGGTCATTACCACATTCATCCCTTCTTTAACCTGCGGGATGCCGGACAGGTAATGGGGCCTGGCGCATGGCTGGATATTGACGGGGATACCGGCGATTTTAGCAACAGCATCCAAACCATCAATGGCGCTTTGGTCAATATGGAAACTTACGGTTTGGGCAACGGTATTTTCTGGCACAGTTTTTGGGCTTTACTGGCAACAGCCTGGCTGTTTTGGTGGGTTCGGCGGCCGTTATTTATTGCCCGTTACCGGATGCTGCAAGCGGGCTTGGAAGATGAACTGGTCACACCAATGGACAAAAATATAGCTAAGGCAATTTTAATCGGCGTGCCCATACTGGTGTTTGTATTTTATACGATGACGGTCAACAGCTATCCCAAGGCGATTCCATTACAGGCTTCGTTGGACCAGATTTTGCCGCTATCGGCCAAGGTGAATACCGGTGTGGTCGATGTAGAAACCGTACGGGCCGAATACCGCGTACCGGAGAGGGCAATGACATTTACCCTGAAAATCAACAATGGCAGTGACAAACCCATTCAGATCGCTGAGTTTGCTACCGGCGGTGTCCGTTTTCTCAATAATGGGGTTTCTGCACCTGACCAAAGCAATACGGATAACCCAGTCGTGCAGGACGGATTGTCCCTGGATAATCCGGCACCCATACAACCGGGTGAGGAACGCCAATTAACTTTAGTCGCCAAGGATGCCGCCTGGGAATCGGAGCGTCTGGACGGCCTGATTAACGATGCGGACAGCAGGATCGGCGGCTTGCTCTTTTTCGTTGACAGTGATGGCGAACGCACTATCGCCAGTGTCACTGCTGCTGTGATCCCAAAATTCAATTAACTTACCCACCTGAGAGGTTATCAAAATGGCTACAACTACCGAAAAAATCAGAGTAATGGCTGGTCAAGCCAAAATGCCACCTTGGTATTTGAAGGATTTATACCGCTATCTTTCGGCATTTGGCATTCTCACCGTCATCTATATGGGGTTCCGCATTTATCAGGGGGCATTCGGCGTTTCCACCGGGTTGGACTCAACTGAACCCGCTTTTGAAACGTATTGGATGCGGCTGTTCAACTTTAATGTCACATTCGTCACGCTCTTTGCGGGTCTATCGTGGTGGTATTTATGGTTTTCCAGGGACAAGAATTTGGATAAGCTCGAACCCAAGGAAGAAATCCGCCGGTATTTTACCCTGACCATGTGGATAAGCGTCTACACCTTTGCGGTATATTGGGCGGGCAGTTATTTTGCAGAACAAGATAATTCCTGGCACCAGGTCGCCATCCGTGACACCCCGTTCACAGCAAACCATATCATCGAGTTTTATTTTAACTTTCCGATGTATGTCATCTTGGGCGGTTGTGCATGGTTATACGCCAGAACACGTCTACCGCTTTATGCAAAAGGGATTTCGCTGCCCTTGACCCTGGCTGTATTCGGGCCTTTCATGATTCTGGTCAGTGTCGGCTTCAATGAATGGGGACATACCTTCTGGTATAGAGAGGAATTTTTCGCTGCCCCCATTCATTGGGGATTTGTGATTGGCGTCTGGTTCGCCTTGGGGGTTGGTGGAATATTGCTGCAGGGTGTAACGCGTTTGATTGAGTTACTCGATAAACTGGAAGATGCGCCATAAAACTGTTAAAGCTTGGGCAAAAATTGATGCCGGGACGTCTCTAACGATGACAATTAATAAACCAGTCGGCTTTCATTATGCCTGGGTCGTGCTGGCTGTTACTTTTGCCTGTTTGTTTGTGGCGTCGGCACTCCGATCTGTTCCAGGCATCATTATGTTGTCCCTGGAGCATGAATTTCACTGGAGCAGGGAGACGATAAGCGGTGCGGTGTCCGTTAATCTGCTTTTATTCGGGCTTGCCGGTCCCTTTTTAGGCAGGTTGATGGATTTATACGGTACAAAAGCCATCACCTTGATAATGATTACACTGGTGACTCTTGGCGCAGGCGGCAGCATTTTCATGCAAGAACCGTGGCAACTTTATGTGTTTTGGGGCGTGATCATTGGCGCAGGCTCTGGAGGAACCTCAATCGTGATGGGTTCTGCCGTTGTCAATCGCTGGTTTAAACAACGACGCGGTCTGGCTTTGGGTATCCTGGGTGCCGCCTTCTCGTCAGGCCAGTTAATTTTCACACCGGTCATCATGAGCTTGAATATCCATCTGGGCTGGCGGGCGGCAACCCTGTTTATAACCTTATTGCTGGGCTTAATCGTATTGCCGCTGATCATGATATTTATGGCTGATGATCCTGTTTTAAAGGGAATACAACCTTATGGCGCAAGCGATGTTACCGTATCCGTAACTCCACCTGATCCGAAACCGATGCGTTCGGCAATGGTCAACTCGCAATTCTGGTTGCTGGCATTCAGTTTTGGTATCTGCGGATTTACGACCTCAGGGTTGTTGCAGACACACTTGATTTCGCACGGCATAGAGCATGGTTTCCCGGAAATGACCATGGCCGTATCATTAGGAGTAATGGGCGCTACCGATATTATAGGCACGATATTATCAGGATGGTTATGCGATCGCTTTGGCAAACGTTGGCCCCTTGCAATTTATTACACGCTTCGGGGCGTTTCGTTAATGTTGTTGCCCTATGTTGAATCAACCGGACAACTCATGGCCTTTTCGGTCGTCTATGGACTTAATTGGTTATCAACCGTACCGGCGACATCAGCACTCACGGCGGATTTGTTTGGCAAACAAAATGTCGGGGTCGTATTCGGATGGATTTGCTTTGCCCACCAAGTGGGAGCGGCGTTAGCTTCTTATGGTGCCGGCTATCTTCATCAATTGGTCGGGAATTACACCATGGCCTTTATGACTTCCGGTCTTTTTGCATTAGTTGCTACCGGACTGGTTGTTAATATCCGGGACTGAGAACTTTTCAACAAACACCATCAAAAATAGAGTAGGAGAAAGCAAATGCCATTAGTACACACCTCATTGATGAAAGGAAAACCGGAGGATTTTGGACAAAAGGTTGGTGAAATTGTCTATCAGGCGATGGTCGATACCATTAATGTACCAGTCAAAGACCATTTTCAAATCATAACGGAACACGACAGCCATTCGCTGATTTACGATCCGGCTTATCTCGATATTCAGCGAACGCCTGGAATCATCGTTATACAAATCACCTTAAATGAAGGCCGGACTGTAGAATTAAAAAAATTACTCTACCAAATCATCGCCGAGCGACTTCATAGAGGGATCAATGTCAGGAGGGAAGATGTCTTCATCAACCTGGTTGAAGTAAAAAAAGAAAATGGTTCTGTCGGGAATGGCATTGCGCAGTATGCGTAGTAGTAAACTCATTAGCTAGGAGGACTTATGGCTTATCTGCCTTCAATCCCAGACTTGACCAATATAGCGGCGATTCTGGGAAAATATCCCCGCAGGGGAATTTTATTGTTCAAATTACTGGAAGATATCAAGAGTAGTTGCTCCCCACTGAATAGAAGTATGCGTGAATTGATCATTACTTATACCTCGGGTCTTAACCAGTGCGATTTTTGTTACAACATCCATAAAGCTGTTTCGGAACAACTGGGTATTGATGAAAAAGTGTTTGATCAGCTAAAAACCGATATTGACAGCTCCCAGGTTGATGAGAGATTAAAACCAATTCTTCGCTACGTTAAAAAATTAACGCTGACACCCGATCGAATCACTCAAACGGATGCTCAACAAATATTTGATGCGGGTTGGGATGAAAATGTATTTCTGGATGTCATTTTTCTCTCTACTGTTGTCAATTGCATGAATCGGTTTGTGAGTGGCTTAGGTATTTGATGAGTCACTGTTTATTCCAGAATAACCGATCATCTCTAGGTGGATTAGTTTATTCCAGGGTATTGGCAAGTTATCACCCGCAGAGGATACTTAAGGTTACCTTCTTCTAACATAGACACATGTCATGAACACGACTAAAAAACTCAAATGGCTGTTAGCACTGGTACTGATTTTCGGCGGATTTACGATTTATAAGCTATTTGAGGGGCTGGCCCATAATCCCGACTACCTGGAATATGAATGGCTATTTAAAATCATTTCAGAGTTTGGTCTGTTCATATCCGTTATCGTTTCGGTTGGCTATTTTCATCACTGGTTTATCGCGGCTGAAGAACATAAAGAGGCCGAAATTAGTTTACGGGAAACATTGGGCAAGTACGTCGACAGCATTCTGTTGAATTCCGTTAAGAGAGGCTTTTTGGGCATCACTAATAAAGAATTTGATTTCAGCCAAATTATGCACGTATTAAAACCGGGCGATTATGTTTATTGGCTAATTACTTTTGATCCCCGCTTCAAAAACAAAACACGGGAAATGGAAAATGCAATAAAAAACGGCGTCCATTTCAGATTGCTGATTTTAAAAGCCGATACCCTATTTGGCGAATTGCGCGCATCGGAAACTTTCGAATTTAATCCGCACGAATTTAATGAGTACTCCAAGTTATTTAAAGTGTCCCTGGAAGATGTGATCAGCCGCATAGATGACAACATAACGGGGTCTTTAGGTGTGTTTGTCTACGATGGTCTGCCTAGTCTGCCGTTGTTTATTATTTTTCGCAAGGAATCCAGAAAGGTGGAGGTTTATAACAGCTTTTATCTGACCGAGCCCGTTTCGAAAATGCCTTATCTGCATTGGGAAATGGAGTTTAAATCAGGTAATCAGGCCTTGTTCGAATCCGATCACTGGAATATGTCCGAGCTGTTTCTCGACTACTTCAAAAAGCGCTGGGAGATGGAAAAAGAAAAGCTTTTCGAGGCTGGAAGCCAAGACGTTGAACCTAAGGGCTTTATCTATGCTCCAAAGTCGGCCAGAGAAAAATGCACTGAGCTTTTTACGGAAATGAAATAGCCTTTTCCCAAATGTCAGTCAACATAGCCGGAACGATGTATATTACGGATCGAGAGCTGGGTAAAGGCAGGTAGCTCTAATTTATAGGTTGATCCTTTAATCCGTAATTTCTTTCCAGTTGGAGATAGAGATCTTTTTAAAGGTTCCTTATTAAATTATTTTCAATAATGAGGGAACTACTGCTATAGTCAAAATGTAATATTGAACAGGAAAAACGTACTATGGAAAGCTTACAAGACCCAGTGTTTTTGT
>JBBQCU010000101.1:0-9236 GCA_038319065.1 Methylococcales bacterium | reverse complement strand
TTCTTTATAAGCGGTAACAGCCTGTTTTCGTGACTATAGAAGATAAAATAGCTAAACACTTAGCCTGATAAAATTGTTTTTAAATATTAATTATATCCGATTATCGATGCAGGTTTAAATTTTTGTCTACCATTAAATTTTATTGAATTTCTGATTAGACTTAACATTGAGCGGCAGTTCGCATTTATTTAATAGTTGGAGCAAAATAAATCGCCCCTTTCGGGGCGATTTATTTGTCTGTTTTCATCTCCACCTCTTGCTGTCAGGTGTGTCAAATCAATCCGGATTCGGACCATTATGACAACTGAAACAGCTTACCTGATAACCAGCAGGCCAATTTTTAATACCAAACTCCCCTGCATTAATGGTTTTTGCAACCTTAATCGCACTCAATTGAGTACCGGCGGAGGTGATTCCATGACAGTAAGCACAGCTTGGTCTTGACCCCGTAACATTTTTGTTGGCGCCCTTGTGCATTTCAATCCAGGCATCACCGGTTGTATGCATCCCATGTGGACCACCATTGACGGTGGCAGGTACTATCGTATGACAGGCTTTACATTCTGCTACCGTGCCGGCATGCCCCTGAACGGCCACACTCTGTGTATTTTCATCAACATGAGTGGATGGATATTCGGCATGGGTTGAACCGTGACAAGCCTCACACTGCAAACCGCCATGCCCGGTACTGAAACGGTATAAATTCAAGCCAGTAACCGGCGTGTCAGCATTGGTTGCAAACGTATGATCCGTCTTCGGCACAAAGGCAACACCGTTGGCATCGAACACAGAAATTGCACGTTTGTTAGATACTTCGCTATTGTGGCAAGACTCACAGGTTGGCTCGTTGAACCAACCTTGACGATTAGGACTGCCAACCGCCTCCATATTACCATGACAACTTTGGCAGCTTATCGAAGGATTACCTGCCGTGTCTTTTATTGTACTCATCGCACCACGTAAGCATTGGGTAACAGAACCAGGATGGCAGTTGTAACATGCCGAACGGCCACCAGCACCATCAAGGGTTGCTTGTGGCGTCGTCGTTGAAGAAGGATCTCCGACCCTGGCATGCTTGGAATGCAGAACCTCTGTAAACGCTCTAATCCCCGGCAAACCTGGCATTACGGTTTTCTTGTTTAGTTTGTCAAAGTAAGCGTTACTGGCATGACACTTCACACATAATACCGGCTTGGCAGAATCAGCTGTTGCCAGCAAACCAAGAGGGCTGTAGCCACTGTCTCTTAATGCATCTTTATAAAGCTGTTTGGACAATTGCTTTTGATCATGCAAGAGTAAAATATTTCTCTTCCAGTCTTTATCCAAATTTGGATCAAACACCCAGCCATTAGCTCTTGTTGCTGTTGCTGCTGGCTTGGCGGCAATCCGGGCCTTATTGCTAGTGCTGGAAGTAGAAGCATGACAGCCCTTGCAGGTCATTTCATCACTCACCGGCAATACCGTAGTGATCTCCGCCAACAGTTTATCATTAAGATCTCTGGCGACTACTTTAACCGTAGGATAGAAGTTTTTATTTATATGACCGCTGGCATCTTTTGCGGGCCCATCAGGAAATGGCGTCATTGGAATACCTTCAGCCTCAAACCAACGATAGTTTTCGTTATAAGTCATCATGTCATGGCTTATGGAACCGGCTGGAACCCAACTAGGTGTTCTATTACCCGGAGCAGGTGGACCCGTAAGAAGACCATCCAGATTTATCCCTACTTCCGGTGCGAGATGAACACCAAACAGAGGCCCTGCCCAATCCCAGAAATTAGTCTTGGGGTCGCTATAAGAATTAATGGAACCGGCACTGTCGGCCACTGCTTCGTATGTAAGTTTAACATTGGTGCTGATCAATTTACCGGACTTATCCTTCAACTGAGCATGTAACGTATTGTAGGGTGGTAAAATCGTAAAAACTGAAAAATCCATACCATCCATGCAGTGCATACCAAGATCATTCCATGCAAGCAAAGTATAATTACCTGCTGCTGTAGGTGGGGTAAGAGGAGTGTTACTTTTAACTGTAACCGATACCGTCACTGTGGACTTGGTGTCTTTAATCGTAAGAGTAGATGAACCAGGCGCAACACCTTTCACAGTAATTTTACCTTCAGCATACCTTGCGGTCGCTACCGAAACCTTCGAAGAAACCACTGTCACCGAGCCGGATGCGTTAGAAACAGTAATGCTTGATGTACTTCCGAAATCCATGACAACGAAGGAGGGATTAACCGTTAATTGTGGTCGAGATTTAACCGTAACTTCCACTTTTTTGGAAGAACTTTTGTCTTTCACAGTGATAATGGCAGAACCTGCCTTAATTCCCTTTACGGTTATAGTGCCCCTTGAATAGCTAACGCTCACTACTGTTGCATTGCTGGAAACAGCAGTTACAGTCCCTGACGATTGCGACACGGTTAATTTAATAGTATCGCCCGCGTAAATTTCAACTGAATTCGGACTTACTTCTAGCGCAAATACATTCGTTGACGCAAACAATGCGATGAGAAACAACAAAAATCGAAATGCGGGAATACGAACACTCATAAAAACCTCATTAAACACACGGAAATATCAATTTTTAGCGGATAATACATTAGCAGGTCAGATAATACTAATATTATCTGAATTTATTTTGCTTATTTTTGATATTAATCCGGTATAACACTAATGGGTTGAATTCACACTTACGGAAAAAGTGGGGTAATTTAGTAGTTCTTTACCGCCTTTTTTTAACGGACAAAATTAAAATATTTACGGCTAAAATATTGGCTTACGCGGAATAAGCCGATAAAAATTTTTCAGTTAATACTCATTTTTAATGCCGCAGCTGCCGGCCAGGGTGCCAGTACTAAAGCCATAAATAAAATTGAAATCAGAATATTGATCTGCGCATTGACAGGTAATCCACTGCCGGCCATCTCCACCGCATTGCCCGCAAAAATAAGAACCGGAACATAGAGAGGTAACACCAGTAAAGATAAAATCATGCCGCCTCGACGTAGTCCTACCGTCAGAGCAACACCGATCGCGCCGATCAAGCTTAACACCGGGGTCCCCAGCAGTAAGGTTAATAATAAAATGCCTAATGACTGCGTGGGCATTCCTAAAAAAACCGCTAATAACGGCGCGACCATCAACAACGGCAAACCAGTCACCAACCAGTGGGCAATAATCTTAGCCAATACCAGGATAGATGCCGGATGTGGACTTAATAAAATCTGTTCCAATGAGCCATCATCAAAATCTGAACGAAACAGGCTATCCAAAGACAACATAGCCGCCAATAATGCTGAAACCCAGATAATACCCGGTGCGATGGCTTGTAATAAATTCGGCTGCGCCCCAATGCCTAAAGGGAACAGGGTGATGACCAGAATAAAAAATAACAGTGGATTAGCGGCTTCCGAGCGCCGCCGCAAGGCCAACAACAAATCGCGCCGGATAATAGCAAAAAATGCATGGGATAAAGACATCAGGATAAATTTATACGCTGGACATCGACACTGTGCAAATCGATGTCATGGTGTGACGTTAAGACAATCATTCCGCCATTGGCGCAATGCTCGGACATTAAGGTTTCAATCAGTGCAATACCCTGTTTATCGAGCGAGGTAAAAGGCTCATCGAGTATCCACACGATATTTTGCGTAATCAATAAGCGTGCTAAGGATAAGCGTCTTTTCTGACCCGCAGACAATGCCTGAACCAGCACATCATCATAATCCACTAAATGCACTTTTGTGAGCGCCTGTTGAATTGAATACTGCCCAGCCCTGCCTAAGGCCAGCGATACCTTTAAATTTTCCAACACGGTCAATTCTTTTTTAACACCGTCCAAATGGCCGACATAAGCCATATCCGCGTAATACTGACTATCATTGGTGGCATCACCGCACCAAAATACCTGGCCGGCATCGGGTTCCCGGAAGCCGCATAAAATACGCAATAATGAGGTTTTACCACTGCCGTTCTTGCCTTCCAGCAATAATACCTGACCTGAGACCAGCTCAAATGACAGTCCTTCAAACAATACACGGTCATCACGAATACAGCTTAAATCGGTGCCTTGAAGCAAGTAAGTTGGCTTTGTTTCCATTTAAATCCGTGTCATCCGTGTGCTGATTTTTGAAGTATTCGTTGGCGCACGGCTTCATAGAGCAATACCCCCGTGGCGACTGACAAATTAAGACTATCTACCTGCCCCAACATAGGCACCGATACCATTACATCACATTGCTCCTTGGTTAGCCGCCTTAAGCCCTTGCCTTCAGCTCCGACAACCAAAGCCATTGGAACGGTAAAATCGGTTTTATAAACAGTCTGTGCTGTTTCACCCGCTGCACCCATAATCCATAAGCCCTCCCCTTTCAGCCAGCGCAAGGTCCTGGATAAATTAGTCACCTGATAGACCGGCACGGTTTCGGCAGCGCCGCTGGCTACTTTGCAGACAGTGGGGGTAATGCCTGTCGCATTATCCTTGGTAATAATGACACCCTGTACACCTGTCGCATCGGCAGTACGGAGACACGCTCCGAGATTATGCGGGTCCTGAACATTATCCAGCACCAGAAATAAAGCCGTTTCCGACAGATTTTCGACCGCCGTTTTTAGATCGCTTTCTGACAGCTCACCCGGCATTTCGACTTCGATAACAATACCTTGATGATTACTGCCATCAGCCAAGCGATCCAGTCTTTTTCTATCGACTTTTTCTGGCTCTATACCTAATGCCAATAAATCATCAACAGCCAGTCCCAGGCGTTTATCTTGCCGTCCGTTATCAACCCATGCCTTGTGGATTTTTTTGGGTGAATAATCCAAAGCCGCCTGCACAGAATGCAGGCCAAATAATTTGCTTGATTTCATTTTATAATAGTTTTTTACGCCGCCTTTTTTTAGGCTTACTTGTACCCTCAGCTTTTTTCACAGACTCCTGCTTTTGCACCAGCTCAAAATCCATTTTCTTTTCATCCAGATCGACACGGGCTACCTTGATCCTCACACTATCGCCCAAGCGGAAATTCATGCCCGTGCGCTCGCCTTTTAACTGGTGGCTGGTCGGGTCGAAATGGAAATAATCCTGCCCCAGATTACTGATATGGACCAAACCTTCCACGTATATGTCGGCGAGTTCAACAAAGAAACCAAACGAAGTGACTGCTGAAATAATACCAGAGAATTCCTCATCGATTTTATCCATCATATATTCACACTTAAGCCAGCTCACCACATCGCGGGTGGCATCATCAGCCCGCCGTTCATTGGCCGAGCACTGCTCGCCCAAGAGAACCATGTCGGGAAAACCATAGAAAAAATTTTCTGCCTTTTTGCCTTGCAAACAATGCCTGATACCGCGATGCACCAGTAAATCAGGATAACGCCGTATAGGTGATGTAAAATGCGCATAAGCATCCAGCGCCAAACCAAAATGACCTTTTAACTCAGGGCTGTAGACCGCTTGCGACATTGAGCGTAATAAAACGGTCTGGATTAAATGTGCATCAGGCCGGCCTTTAACTGATTCCACCAAGTGCATGTAATCCAGCGGAGTCGGATTAACGCCACCCCCAAACTTTAGGCCCAGTTCACCCAAAAAAGTTTTCAGGTTAAGCAGCTTGTCGGCGTTTGGCCCTTCGTGAACCCGCAACAGTTTGGGTATTTTTTTAGCATTTAAAAACCGCGCTGCAGCACTGTTCGCGGTGATCATGAATTCTTCAATCAGCTTGTGGGCGTCGTTGCGCACTACAGGCACTATCTTTTCGATTTTACGGTCTTTCCCAAAAATAATCCGCGTTTCCTGGGTGTCAAAATCCATCGCCCCCCGTTGTTCGCGGCTCACACGCATGACTTTATAGAGTGCATAGAGCTCACGTAAATGCGGCATTAACGGCTTATATTTTTCGGCCAGGACCTTATCGCCATCGACCAGCATACTTGCGACTTCGGTATAGGTTAAGCGGGCATGAGACCGCATTACCGCATCAAAAAATCGCGACCGCATCACTATGCCCTGCTCGTCTATGAGTACCTCACAAACAATGCATAAACGGTCGACATTCGGATTCAGCGAACATAAACCATTGGACAATATTTCCGGCAACATCGGAATAACTTGCTCGGGAAAATAGACAGAGGTACTGCGTTTTTTAGCCTCTTTATCCAATTCGCTATTAACCTGTACATAATGCGAAACATCGGCAATCGCTACCAGCAATTTCCAGCCTTTGGGCGTTCTCTTGCAATACACCGCATCATCAAAGTCCCTTGCATCTTCACCGTCAATGGTCACCAAAGGGATACTCCGCAAATCAGTGCGGTTTTCCTTGGCAGCATCAGGTACCTCTTCGCTTAACAACTTGATTTCTTCCAGCAATTCTTCAGGCCATAGATGGGGCAGTTCATGTGAACGAATCGCCATTTCGATTTCCATACCGGGAGCGAGATGGTCACCCAATACTTCGATAATTCTGCCGATGGGCTGACGTAATTTAGTCGGTTGTTCGACAATTTCGGCAATAACGATTTGTCCCTGCTTGGCTTTACCGGCACCGCCTTTCTGCACCAAAACAGTTTGCGCGATATTTTTATTATCGGGCACAACGTAAGTAAAGCTATCTTCTTTATAAAGACGGCCGACTATCTGTTGGGTATTTCTTTCCAGAATTTCGACCACCGCACCTTCACGCCGGCCTTTTTTATCAATACCTGCAACACGCACCATCGCCCTGTCATTATGCAACAAGGGGTTCATTTCGCGGGGTGATAAATACAAATCATCCGAACCATCATCCGGCCTGACAAAACCGAAGCCATCCGGATGACCAATAATGCGGCCAACAATTAAATCCTTATTATTAACCAGACAGTATTGTTGCCCTCGATTAAATAATAATTGTCCATCGCGCTCCATTGCCCTCAGGCGACGGCGCAGAGCCTCCAGGTCGTCTTCATTTTCAAGAGAAAATGACTCTGCGATGTCAACTCTTGACATGGGTTTTCCAGCATGTTCAATTAACTGGAGTATTAACTCGCGACTGGGAATGGGATTTTCATACTTTTCAGCTTCGCGCTGAGCGTATGGATCTTTTGTTGAATTAAAATCAACGTCTTTTTTAGACTTCGATGACATTTAAATAATGAGATACAAAATGATTGACACAATTAAGCAATATACTTATATGATACATGCTTAGCCTATCGATTAGAATTGAAAATAGAAAATCCTTTCGATCCTTATTCAACAAGACTTTTCTAGTTATGAAATTTACCCCAATCTAAACATCAGTTTTAATTGACAAAGACTATTCGCATGGGTATAGTGCCAGCTCACTTACGCTTTTAAAGCATTTCTTTGCCGAGATGGTGAAATTGGTAGACACGCTAGCTTCAGGTGCTAGTGGGCGCAAGCCCGTGGAGGTTCAAGTCCTCTTCTCGGTACCAAAGACCCGTTTTAAACGATCCAAAGAAATTCAAAAACCCGCAAGCTATATGGCTTAGCGGGTTTTTTATTGTCCAATGAAATACATTAACACTCGACATTTTTTGCAGTAACTCAAAATCAGCGTTAAAAAGTTACTGCAAATTGAGTCGTTATTTATGGCTAAACAATTACTTAAAGGTACCGTCATTAAAAACATAAAACCGGGTGTTAAAGATACCCGGCTTAGTGATGGCAAAGGGCTTTAATTACTGATTAAGTCGAAAGGGGGAAGTGGTGGCGGTTTGATTACTGCATCGGCGACAAGCGAAAAATTTTATCACTGGGGTTTACCCGGTACCCGGATTATCAGACGCTAGACGCAAAGCAGACGAAGCGAGAACGCAGATCAGTAACAATGCTGACCCAAGCAAGATCAGAAAGGATGTTAAAGCCGCGCTAAAATTAACGATTGAAAATGAACGTCTACATAATGCTGGCCTGCCCCTGGTTAATAGTTGTATCCATTGATTATGAAGAGAACCTATTATTCGGGGAGTCTCACCCAATTTGGCACCAACATACGCAATGACCAAATCTACCTGAAACCGATCAAATTTGATGTTTTGATCGGTTACCTTCGAATACTTTACATGTCCGCCCTGAATATCATCCCCCTGTTGATCGATGACACAGTGTTTATCGAAAACATAAAAAGCGGGTGGAAAAATTATTGGATATTGATTCGGAATTGTAGCTCGCAGCCTTTCATGGGCTTCTGTTCTATGGCTCTTATCCCATTGTTTAATGTCTATTTGCAAAATTAAAAGGCTCATTTTTTCGATCCTTTTCTTGAGGGCATTTTATATTACAGGCGCTTTTATTTACACGCTGAGAAATAAGATACTTCAATCTAACCGATATTGAAATCTGTCGGCAGGAGCAACTAACACGATACAGCAGACGGATTATCTAAAATGCTTATTCAAAATGCACTACTCTAGTGCGGCTCAATCGTATATAACACTACTTTGGTTCACTTTTTTGGAACATCCAGGGTTACTATTATCAGATAATGTTGGAAAGAGCACGGCTGGCTTGGGCTAGCAATAACCACTAATATGATCAAGTATTGGCGTAAATAATGCTGACTATTTATTGTCGGAGACAAATAACCGGAACTATCATTTTTCACACACTTGAGGAGAATATCATGGTTGCTTTTATACTTTCCTAGGCCTTACCTCTCTATGCGTGTGTTCGATCCAATCGCATTTTGAAGATAATGACCATAAATAGCAATCAACTGGAATAGCAATCAACTGGAAAATTAACTTGGAAATCAACATTCAACCTAGGCCGGGGCGTTTCAAGACCAGAAGCTGCCACACTTCAGGTGGTCTAAGCGCTCAAAAAATACCACCTAGATTACCAGCATGATCGACTTCACAGGAGCTATTGGTATGATAAATTATAATTATGAACATAGAGAGGAGAAGCGTAGCCACTACGTTGCATATGTAGATGATCACCGCCCATTTTTATGGAAACCGACTGTTGTTGAGGGTATTTTGCATAAAAAACTAAATATAATTGTCGACGCGCTATGCCAGCAGTTAAAAGGCAAACATATTGATATATATAGTATTATTGAGTCTAATGCAAAAGAGCTGCAGGACATTTTTTATGGGCGAAACCAGCAGTACAGATCATCAACATGGAATAGTGAGAAGTATCTCGGTGATGCAATCGCAAGTGGAATGGGCTTTGAATGTGGGGCGCATGATGCCGCTTATTGCGCTGCGTT
>JBBQCU010000100.1:0-9265 GCA_038319065.1 Methylococcales bacterium | reverse complement strand
GCTCGAATGTTTCGCTGTCTACGCTTCATCTTCATTGTTACCGCCGAAGACGCAAGACTCGCTATGTAGTGGTCTAGCTAACCTTCTACAGTGGGACTTTCACCCACAAGATCAGTGCAGCTTTGCCCAGCGCACTGGAAGAACCCCAAAAAGTGTTCGTTCTGAGTTAAGCCACTTTCAAGTAGTAACGTTTTAAGTATTCTTCAAGCTCATAGGACTGATTTTAAATGTCTTTTTAACCAGGTGTCCGGAAAACGATCATTAGATGGCAATGCCGGAAAATGTCCGACAACAGGTTTGCAAAATGAGTTGTCGGACGATAAGATAAGAGGACCGAATAACGGACAAAAGAGCGAGCAATGGCACTGATCGGATATGCGCGGGTATCGACGGCGGAGCAGGACACCGCCTTGCAGACGGATGCTCTACTCAAGGCGGGTTGCGAGCGTATTTTTGAGGACACGGTTTCTGGGGTCAAGGCCGACCGTCACGGCTTGGCCTCCGCGCTGGCCTACCTGCGGGACGGCGATGTGCTGGCCGTCTGGCGACTGGATCGGCTCGGGCGCTCACTGCCGCACCTGATTGAGACGATAAGCGCGCTGGAAGCGCGTGGCGTCGGGTTCCGTTCACTGACCGAAAGCATCGACACCACCACATCGGGCGGGCGGCTCATCTTCCACGTATTCGGTGCGCTGGGTCAGTTCGAGCGTGACTTGATCCGCGAACGCACCAAGGCCGGGTTGGCCGCTGCCGCCGCACGCGGTCGAAAGGGTGGGCGAAAACCTGTCATCACTGCCGACAAGTTGCAGCGAGCGCGGGAACATATCGCCAACGGGTTGAACGTCCGCGAAGCCGCAATACGGCTCAAGGTTGGCAAGACGGCCTTATATGCCGCACTGCAATCCGCCAGTGCAGCCGATTCCTGACATGGAGCAAGCAACAATGAAACGCAAGCAAGGCAGTGCCTTCATCACGACCAGAAAGGGCTTTTGTTATCTCACGGTAAAAGTCGGCAGAAGCAATTTCAACATCATGCGTATTCGCAACTACACGCTTGAGCCGCAGGACAAGCGTGACATGCGCCGGTTGTATCCCGACTATTTCTTTGACTGGAAGAAAATCAATCAGCAGCTTGCCGAAAAGAGGGAGGTATGCAGAGCCTACCGCTCCAAGCGTCAAGCGCCCCGGAATACTGGGCGCACCTCAGTCCCGTTCGTCATGGTGTCCTATGACCCAAGGACACGCACAGTCTACGCATCCGATGCAGGCAATTCATTAGCATTGCTTGACGCTGTTCTACAAATTGAACGCACCAATAAAAAGTAGTCCCAACAGCCAATGTCGTCGCCTTCTGAAAATGACAAGAGGCTTAGCTCAGAACGAACACTTTTGGGGGTTCTTCCAACAACAGGACCCCTTAAAGTGTTAATATTCGCGTAAATTTATCAATGTAAAGGAACTGTTAATTAATCAACGCATTGGATACGCCCGTGTTTCACACCGACGATCAGAACCTGGACTTACAACGCGACGCACTAAAAAAGCCGGGTGCAACACTATCTAGGAAGAAGCAGCAAGTGGTAAAAACACTGAGCTGGCTAAGCTTGAACAGTGCCGGAAGGCTTTACGCCTGGGCGATACGCTTGTTGTTTGGTGGCTGGGCGATCTTTTCCAGAGGCCCAAGATATTTTCATCCACGCATTTAGTTATTTTTCCTTCAGCTTTAGCAACTCGTCATCTAGCCCATAGCGGACTACATCAATTCGGTCGTTACGTTGGGAAACGAAATCGCCTGACATCACTGGAAGATTGAACGGAAAAAATCCCGGATTGTTCAGCAGCAGACCCAGTGCACCTTTGCCTTCGGGGGAAACATGCAGCGCCGATTCAATCACCAGGATTACCAAGTTTTGGTCAGTAATGATCATAGGTGCAGTTTTTTCGTAGCAGCCTTTCACCTCTGAGTCTTTTAGTACACCCCAGGCTACAAAGGAACGAATCACGAACCGGGCATAACGACTTACGGTCTGTCGGTCGCCGTATTGCTCCTTGAGGCGATTGATAATCTGCATCTGGGCCACCTGATCCTGGAGGCTCAGCAAACGGCCCGTTTGCCTCGCTACAGTGAACCAGAATGGATACGCAGCCGAAATCATGGCCCAGTGAACGGCAAGGCCCATGGATGTGTGTTCGCGAAGAAGCGCCAAGGCTGCGTCCCTGAAGGTGATAAGCTCAGGGTCGGGAGAGACCCATATCTTCATCAGATTATTGACCACAAACGTCCGGGTTTGATCGCTGCGATCGCCCTCAGAGCCATCACCTTTACGCTCAGCCAGAAACTCATGAAGTTCTTGCCGAATCGTCTTGGCATCAAGCCCGGCAAGTAGCAGGTTGGCAGATTTTTGCATCCACTCATAGCGAATGGCCTGTTTGATTCCGATGGCATCATGTCGTTTACTCATTACCGCGCTCTCCTCTCAAACTTCACCAAAGGCACGATAACTTCCTCAACAGCAATGCCTCCATGTCCGACGATTGAATCGTTAGGGTTTACAAACGCATCATTGCCACCGGCAACGAGCGGGAAGTAGTTCGACGGCAAGCCGACAGGCTGCCATTCGTGAGCAAAAGTAAATGTGCTGGCTACTTGGGATCGAAGTTCCGGAGTTGGATAGACACGGACCCGTTCACCGCGTGTTTCGGCGATAACTCCTTCCGATGGACGGCCCTTGCCACGGCATTCGATATTGCCGTGATCGGACGTCATCCAGACCTGATAGCCGTGATCGAGCAAATACCCAATCAGCGATCCAAGGAATCCTCCCTGGCACCACTGTTTAATCTGATTGTGCATACCGGCTGCGCCAAGTTGCATACCGTGCATGATTTTGTCGACCTTATCCACGACCAGGCCGACCGCCCTGGTTTTACCTGGGTGCAGCGTTGCGTCCAGTACACTGACGACGTCGCCATCGCCCAGTCCCCGCTGGTAGGCAATGTCGAGACGGGAAAGGCCAACACCTTCCCAGAACTGTTTCCAGAGATTGCCTTCGCTATTAGTTGAATTGATTGACGAGGGAAAATAGAGCGGTGGCTTACCGGAGAAGATCGACTGCCGGGATACGGATGTCAGCGTTGGAATCCAGGCGAAGGTCGCAGATTCTCGCATAACAAGGCTGCTATCATGCTCTTGAAGGATCTGGCGAATAGTGACCCACTGATCCAGTGCCAGCCCATCGATAACCAATAACGCAACGCCGCCATCCTTGGTTTCCTCCAACTCACGAGCCAAATGCCGCGATACATGGTGCAGCATAGCAGGGTTGGTCGGTGGCAGGTTAATGAGGCCGGCATAGTTTGAGCTTAACCATTGAGCAAAGATCGAATTCATCGCTAAGCTTATTTGATTAAGACGAGCTTGGTCTTCTGTTTTAGCTCCACAATGAACCATTGCGGCCAGCTCAGCATATTTCAGTGAGAAATTAATCCAATCAGAATATCGGCAGTCAGCTGTTGGAACACTATTTTCCACAAGGTGGAAAAGACGTGAAATACGCGCATTATCATCTTCGTTACCCAACCCAACTATGCCACTTTTAATCCATAATTCTGGGTCAATGGAAAGTTCAGGTTTTCGAATCGGAGTAAGATTTCCTTCAACAAACAGATTATCAATGTAAACCCGGATGTCTTGATGATCAAAGGGCAGAAACGCTGGGCCTGGATATTTAAAAGCATAGTCTGAATAGGGTTCACCAAGCTTATTGGATTTATGTAGACTATCCAGAAATACCGGCCAGCGCTCCTGTACGAATGCAAAGAACGCTTCCTCGTCTGGAACAATATCTTCCAACGGCCAGGCATGGAAACTGCGATGCTCTTTGAGCACCTGAACCAGCCTATCAGAAAGAGCTTCCGGGATATGGGTTTTGTTGTAGTGAACACGGAGTAATGTGCGAAGGAGATCAACTTCGTTCGTAATAAGTTCAGCCGCGATACCGAACACATGTCGCAGAATGAAATCCCTGGTAGCATTGTCGCCCATGCGATCCGGCGACAATTTCCTCTGAGCCTCAAACAGCGCATCTAACATACTGCGTTCCAGCTTTTCAACAACGGGATAGCTTAGGTTGGGAAAAAGTGCGCCCAAGTCAAAGGCAAGTTTTCGCCCAGCTTTGAGCAAGTCATGCGGTAGAGACCCCAACTCAGCGTCTTGTAGGCGGAGGATGACCACTAAGTCGGTATTCTCACCATGATCCCAGATCGAACGGTATTTCAATTCATAGGCATAACGGAACTCCACCGGGTCGTTGAACTCAATTAGCTCAAAGCCTCGCTGGAACAGCTCAAGTGCCAGCTTCTCCTCGGTCAGCAGGCTGTCTGGGTCAGCGACCAGGGTGAGCTTGCTGACGTTCGGGACAAAGTCGTTTAGGATGGCATCTCGCCAACTATTCATTGCTCAGTTCCCTTAATGATGCGCATCAGAAGAAGTGGTCGGATTTCCGGCATAATCTGTCTGGCTGATTCCAGTTCTTTGCGCCAATCAGTTTCCTCGGCATCACACTTCACCAGACGATATTGGCGTACTTCAGGTAAACCAACGGCCTCAATCGATTTTCGTCTGGAAGAAAAAATAACCCTGCCTCGCTCTTCTTCTCTGGCAATTGACACACTATGCTCTTGCTGCAAAGCATCAAAGACTTCTTGACCCGCTTGTTCGGCGGCTGCCAATAACCGGTCAAATGCCGTTTGAGCATCCTCATAAACTAAGGTATCGATAACATTCGCTTCTGTGGTTTGTAACGCATCCCAGATATGACGCGCTGTGGGCAGAAATAACTTGCCTTCTTCGCTAAGAAAAACGGGGGTGTAACGCCTTCGAACCGAGGGAATACGCAAAAGATTACTTTTTCTATGCAGTCCTGCTTGCATTCTGATTTCAAAGAGACCCCAGAAGCCACCTATAGTGGAGGGTAAACTGTCTATTGAAACGCAAGGCAAGGGTTGACCTGAGGTAATTTGCGGCAGGTTAAGCGCTAAGCCTCTAACCCGGTTGTTTTCCAAATTGAGCAATTTTGTATCTGTTAAACGCTCTGCTTCTCGCGACGTGAATACACACTTTTTATAAGTTTGACCATCCGGCCAGGTCAAATCCAAACCTGATCGTTTTTGATTCACCTCGCCGCCATAAGCCTTGAGATAGCTTAGCGTCATTTTTTCCACCCAATGCGGCAAAGGATGCGAGCGCAAGCGTTCTGCAACCAGAACATCTGGCTCATCAGAGATAGCATAAATAGCTGAAGACTCCTTCACCTCACGAATTTCTTCATGAAGTCGAGCCATAGTCTGATCAACCGACAAGTCAATACTGTCGGGATTCAATAACGCCTCAGTGAATAAGTCTTCAAACAGCTCTCCTGCTTGAGCCGAGTCGAGCACATCACCGGTTTTATCAATGCCGAATTCATCAAAAATAATGCTAAGTTTTTGCTCCAACACCTCCCGAACGCGAAACTCAACCGATTCTTCAAAAACAAAATTAATAGCCCGAACGGTTTTAGGTTGCCCAATCCGATCCACACGTCCAATGCGTTGTTCCAAGCGCATAGGATTCCAGGGAATATCATAGTTAAAGATAACATGGCAAAATTGAAGATTGAGCCCTTCTCCCCCCGCATCGGTAGAAACCAAAACCCTTGCCTGTTCACGAAAGACATCTTGAGCCCGCTTACGCTCTTCCATAGCCATCGAGCCGTTAAGCGTAGTAACCGAGATACCACGGGCCTCAAGAAATTCTTTCAGCATGGCCTGCGTGGGCACAAATTCAGTGAAAATGAGCACTTTCAGATCGATTTCATTCTCGTCGGACTGAAGCTGGTAAATCCATTCGATTAGGTCTTCCGCTTTAGCATCCGGGCCTGCTTGTTCGCATTGACGAGCCGTATTTAACAAGGCTTCCACATAGCTGCTTTCGAGTTGTAAGGCGGACACCTGGTTATTTAATAATTCATCCAGCAATTCTTGTCCATCCAAATCATACCAGTCCTCTAAGCTAACAGCGGTTTCCGTGCCGTTTTCGAACTCTTCCAAATGCAAGCTGGTTTGTTGATGGTTTTGCTTAAGCACGGCAAGCCTTCGTTCCAAGGTGGTTCGAATCGCCCGAGTACTTGAAACAACCAGACGTTGCATCAGAATCATTAAAAAGCCAACATGCTGTTTTTTCTCACGTTGCGCTTGGTTGTAGCCCTCACGAACATAATCGGTCACCGCCTCGTACAACAATTTCTGCAAGGCATGACGACTCTCCCATTGAATGGGGATCATCTGAGTGCGTCTCGGTTTAAATAACGGTTTGCCATCAGCGTCTATGGCCTTGCGTTTTTCCGTGCGAATGACAAATGGAGCCACACGATTTCGAGTAACAGTGCTTTGATCTGGAAAGGCTTCAGCATCCAGTAAAGTCAATAAACGATGAAACGCATCACTTTTACCTTGATGCGGAGTTGCTGATAATAACAGCAGATAAGGTGCAGCTTCCGCCAACCCTCTGCCTAATTTATAGCGAGCCACTTGGTCAGTGCTACCACCTAAACGATGGGATTCATCAATGATGACCAAATCCCAACCGGCAGTTATTAAATCTTCAAAACGACTACCATTGTACTCATCGATTTTTTCTTGACTCCATCCACGGCGTTTTTCTAAGGGTTTAACAGAATCCAACGACACAATTACCTGGTTAAAGGTGCGCCAGGGATTAACTTGCTGCCAGGCATCCGGTTCGTCCAACGTCTGCAAACTAGCTTGTTGAGTCCAATAACGAGCATGATTTCCCGCATTCATGCGTTTTAATAAAGCTAGGTCTTCACCTAATATTAACTGGAAATCTTCATTAAAATGCGTGCGCATTTCACTGACCCATTGAGTGGCTAGGCCCTTAGGAGCTACCACTAAGGTACGCCGAACCAAACCACGCAGTTTAAGCTCACGCATCACCAGACCGGCTTCGATGGTTTTACCTAAACCCACTTCATCGGCCAATAAATAACGAATCCGATCACCGGAAACAGCACGCGATAAAGCGTTTATTTGATGGGGTAACGGAATAACATTTGATTCCATCGGAGCCAGTAGCACTGGACCGTCAGACGCGCTGGTGCAGCCCTCCAATATTTCAGCCACTTTTGCCGCAGCCGCAATATAACCAATACGATGAGCCTCAATGTCGGACTGAAAATCTGCGCTTAGTGGACGTAATGCGGAGCGTGGAATCCGCACCACGGCATCCTGATTGGGTAGCCAGATGCGGCAAACCGTCTGCCCCCACAGTGTCTGTTCTTCGATAATCTTGCAGGCGCAGTTGTGAGCGGTAGAATAGAGCCACGAATGAGCACGAATATCCACCAATTCTTTATTGTCAGGTTTTGCTTCGTGTTGATTTGTATCTCTTGGTGGTTCCACTCTCATTTTATTCCGATGCGTTCTTGAAAAGTCTGCTCACAAGTGTCACCGGACACGGCCAGATCATACTCACGCAGAACCTTTTCAAGTTGCCGTAATTGCAGAACAACATCCATGAGAAATACAATGGTTTTCGGCTCTAACTGATGCCCATATTCTGTACCCCTCGCTTCTTCATAGGCGATATCATTGTTTTCGACATCCTGTTCCAATTGATCTGCGATATACCCCAAACGGGATTCTTGATAATCAAAATGACCGCCGCTCATGACAAAAAATCTCTCTTCATTTTTTTCGTCTAAAAATAGCCTTGAACAAATTCCCATCCTTGTCATCAATAAAATCAATTGCAGGATAAGCCTCCAAAGCCCTGATAATTCCTGAGCCATAACCGCGATAAGGCAAAATCTGATTAGCAAAGGAGGCCAATATTGGATTTCGAGCGTTGGAATTACCTGCTTTAATGTTTTCTATCGTCAAGTTATTAGGCAGGTGTCCGGGGCTAATGACTTCCACGCGGTCATCAAAAACGAAAACACGAATCGGGGCGGAAATAAAATAATCCCGATGAACTAATGCGTTTGCAACAATCTCTTCCAAAGCAATTCTTGGAATTTCAGGAACACCTAAACTATTTACCGTTTGATCACCTTGAACATAATGAATATTCGCTTGAATAAAGCTTATTGTTTGCTGAAATACATCTGCTATTTTTCCTGATATATCCCTGCTATCGGTATAGGAATCAACGGCGATACTTATCCCTGGAAAACAACCCGCTTTCACAATAAAAACAGGCAAACGTATGGCGGGCTGTTTTGCAAATAACAAAGCCCCCGTTAAGTTTAAATTACCATTTCCCCCCAAATTCATGTTTTGAATAATTTGTTCTAGGGGCACAGTTTGTCGTTCAAGCGAGTCGTTATAGCGTTGCTGGAAAAACGCACGAAAATAATCCATGTCTATATCCGCAATGGTTAGACCGTTTGCGGGAGATTCGTCTGCATGTAGCAGTCCTGATGCTTGAAACAATCGTTGGATTTCTTCCCGTGAAGTTGCTTTACGCTTATCAGCACCACTTTTAACCCAAAATATCCCCGTATTATCTTGGTAAGGCTTATTGATCCCGGATGGTACATCAACAATCAGTACCAAACCGCTTCCAGTCATAATATTTTGGGTGGATGGGTTAATTGAAGGCCGCACATTCTGGCTGGCCGCATTAGATATCAGCTGATTTAGCCTGCCAACATCTGCTGTTGTTAATCCAGAAATAACCCCATTATCCTCAACGCCTATAAAAATTTGCCCGCCTTTGCCGTTACTGAAAGCCACCATATCCGCAGCCAGTGATTCGGCGTTAGTGACGTTTTTCTTAAATTGATGTTGACTATCCTCTAGTTGCGCAAGGATGGTAAAAAGCTCTACGATTTCCATATTTGGTAGATCTCCTTTCTGCGGTTGAAAGCTTCTCTGCCACCTTCCATAATTTCTACAATCGTTTTCTGTTGGGCGTGATCGTCAATACTACCGCTTCGAACGGAAATAGAATCATCCATACATGAACACGCATGAATTTGCTCAGCATCGCCCAATACAGGTATATTTGGATTGTGCGTTGCAAAAATAAACTGAACTTTGGGCTTCATAAGGCGAACCAGCTTAATAACATCTTCATAAATCGTTTGGTTATCGAGATCATCTTCAGGTTGGTCAATGATAATGACATCATTCTCTCGTTGGCTGAGTACAAACAAAATCAACGCCGATGCCCGTTGCCCCAATGAGTGATGTTGTAGTTCCT
>JBBQCU010000099.1:0-9364 GCA_038319065.1 Methylococcales bacterium | reverse complement strand
CGTGCAATTCGTAACCCTTTGAAATTATTAAATGTCCCGGCTTAAGTGGGAAGCCCGCATTCCGGCAGCCATTTCAACAATTCGCTATGCAACAAACCTTCCAGCACGTTGGCCTGGAATGCCCCTTCATCGGATAAACTCAGCGCCAGACGTTTACGCAAGTCATTAATCGGCACCTCCCGCCAATCATCAAGCCCCATGCGCCGAGCAAAGCTTCGTGCCGCCAGTTTTTGCATAGATAAATACCAGTTTTCATAACGCTGCCCGCCATCGGCACGCGCCAGCAAATCCACCAAGCGCTGTGTCAGCGATTGTCTTTCACCGCCACGGCCTAGCCAACGTGCCCGCACTTCGCCGTTTTTCTCTAAAAACAGCAGATTGATACCGGCATCGGCGCAAGCCAGCAATGCCGACATCGACCATTCCACCACACCCTTGCATACCACACGGGAAATCCGCGACAACGGAAACAACTGATCTGCCTTGTCCGGCACTACCACCCGTAAGGCAGGTTCATCCAACACCACCCGGCAACCGGGCGAACCATCAATATATAAAGGCCGCATCTATCCTCCTTGCCAATCTGAACAACATAGTAAAAGCAAGTTTCTGTGAGAGCGACGCCTTCGTCGCGACTAGCATTGCAAGCAAGCCTATTGTTTAGTCTGACTTAGGCGTCGCTCCTGCAGAACTCTCACATACTCGCAAGGCATCTTATCTATTCTTTTGCGTGATTAACCATCAAACAGCGCTTGGCGAAGGCATATCCATAACGCCTCAGTAAACGCCGCACAGAACCAACTTTAGACTCATAAAAACCATAAAAACATTGCCGGCCGGCTTTATTCATCTGACAGCGGCCGTTGTCATCACTAAAATGCTCAACTCTTAACAACCGCTCCCGGAACAACTGCCACACCCAACGAGCCATTAACGGCCGTAATGGCTCCATCAAATCGCAGGCCAGCGACTCACGGCCAAAACTTACATCCTGATAAAAGCCCAGCATTGCATCCAGTCCCACGGTATGACAGGCGCGCACCGCATCGTAATGTAACAGTGTGTAACCCAGCGATAGACAGACATTGACAGGATCCGGCGGGGGCCGTTTTTTACGGCCTTCAAAATTCAGCGCATCGGCAAACAAATGCACGTAGCCGCCAAAATAGGCTGCCGCCGCCGCGCCTTCAAAACCCCGCAGAGTGGCCAGCGAAGCATCGAAAGTATCCTCGCGCAACTGACCGGTAATTCCGTTCAAGGTCTGCAAGGCCATTGTTAATGGATGCCGCAAATCAGCCCTCGCCGCCAGAGCATCGCGCAACAAACCTTGCTGGCCACGCACCTTAACCAGCATCAGCCATCGTGCCAAAGGTCTACGCAGGGTTTCGTCCAAAGTGGTCCGGTATTGTCCCAGCCGCCGCATTGAATCTCCATGGGAACGTGCGGCCAGCATCGCGGTTGCTTCAGTATTGCGGCCCGACAACACCAGCAAACCGATATTACGTTCCGACAACGCCCCCAGCAACCGGCTTTCCAGTTGCACATTGCCCCGCATCACTATCCTGTCCAGCAAATGCAGCGGCACCGTTCCTTTCTTGATACCATCTTCATACAATGCCAGGGCCTGACCATCCAGCTTAACCGCCAGGTTTTTCCTATCCAGATACAAACTGCTCATCCATTACCCCACATAAAAAAACGAACCATCCTGTGGAAGCACCGCTTTGCCGAGCGTGCGGATATGTTTGGCGCCCGCCAGCTTTAACAAAATAAAACGATCTTCAACAGGGTCAATGACCAGGCTAATCTCTTCCAGCAATTGCGCTTTTTCGGCGTGTGTTAAAAAACATTCAAACACCGACTTTTGCCCGCCCGACGCAAAACCGCGCAACACATAAAGTGCCTTGCGTAAACGCCGGTTACAGGAAATATCGTAAGCTGCCAGATAAAGTTGCCGATTGGTCATGGCAAGTAGAATACACAAGAAAGAATTTATTGAAGGGATTGACAAGCTTGTCAATAAAAGCGGGTGCCGTGGGAGCGACGCCTGCGTCGCGACTAAAGATAACCTTACCGGCATCGCTAGTCGCGACGTAGGCGTCGCTCCCACTTTGTTAACTCACCGCTTGATAAGATCATTGATTTGAATTTCAAGACAAGGTGCAGAGTGGAATAGCAATCATAGTCAGCCGGGATATTCATCTCATCCATAACATTTACCCCGGATTGCGCAATAAGGTCTCTTATTTAAATATCTCGAAACAGGTAAATCAACCGGAATGGCGTCTTAATCCCTTCTTAATAAAATCTCTGATTTAAATTTATTAAAAACCTGTCATCTGAATACAGGTGTGATTAAAAGTGCGGTTTTTTAGAAGATTATCACCAACTGCAATCTTTAATTTACGCATAGGCTTATATAAAACACGTCATCCCGGCAGGGATTGCCGGGATCCAGATGCCATGGATGGTAATTTAAATCAGACCACAAGTCACCAACGAGGAATTACTTGGCTTAGTCAACTGTTTTTTAGCCGCATGAAAGTACCTTTTGAGTTATTTTCCATACGGACACTCGATCACATCCCTGTGTTCTGGATCCAGGCAATCCCTGCCGGGATGACGATCATACAATTTGTGCAATATCTATTAAGTGAGTGTTTATTGATTTTAAACGGCACTTTTAATCACACCCCTTCTTTTCCAAAGAGGGGGACTGATTAGATACGCTGATATTACCCGTGATAATTAAACTGACTTGATACAAGTATCAGTCGTTGTCTACCGCCCAAAGGTTAACCGGAGATTTTGCTCCAGTCATTAAACTTTCCCACTTTCCCGTAAGGCAATACTCTACAATACCTCCCTTGTAACATTTAAATCTGATAATTCCAAAGCAAAGGATATTACACCCAATGAATTCATGTGAAATACTTGTCGCTACACTGTCGGGCTGGATTTGGGGACCACCCATGTTGACGTTATTGGTCGGCACCGGCCTTTATCTGACTATCCTGTTGAAAGGTTTACAATTTCGCGTCTTGCCACAGGCTTTTCGCATGATTTTTCACAAGGATCATGGCCACGAGGGCGACATCAGCCATTTCGCTGCATTGATGACCGCCCTCGCCGCCACGGTGGGTATCGGCAATATTGTCGGTGTTGCCACGGCAATTACGCTCGGGGGACCCGGAGCCGTATTCTGGATGTGGATGACAGGGCTGGTAGGCATGATAACCAAGTATTCCGAGGCAGTTTTGGCGGTTAAGTATCGCGAAAAGGGTGAACACGGTATGCGCGGCGGACCTATGTATTATCTGGCCAATGGCGCCGGATTGCCTAAGCTGGGTTGGCTATTCGAACTGTTTACCGCATTGGCAACCTTTGGTATCGGCAATATGACGCAGGCGAACTCCACTGCCAAGATTTTTGAGGCCACGTTCCATATCGCTCCCTGGGTGACCGGAGTGGTATTGATGGTCTTGACTGCACTGGTGATTTTGGGCGGTATCCGCTCGATTGGCAAATTCACATCAATTCTTGTGCCATTTATGATTGTTGGTTATGTAGGCGCCTCACTGACTGTGCTTACCCTCAACGTAACTGAAATTCCTCACGCATTCGCATTGATATTTCAACATGCCTTCTCGCCTGCGGCGGCCACTGGCGGCTTTGCCGGGGCAAGCATCGCCGCGGCCATGCGTTTCGGTATTGCTCGTGGTGTATTCTCTAACGAATCCGGCCTGGGTTCAGCCCCGATTGCCGCCGCAGCAGCACGAACCCATGACCCCGTTAAGCAGGCACTGGTCAGCATGACTCAAACTTTTATAGACACTTTGGTGGTCTGTACCCTGACCGCTCTCGTCATTTTGACTGCAAACTCCTGGACACAAGGCGTTAGTGCCGGCCAATTGACCAGCGCCAGTTTTGCTGAATCGCTGGGCGAAACCGGTGAACTCATTGTCGCTCTCGCGACTGCGTTATTTGCCTATTCCACGCTAATCGGCTGGAATTATTATGGCGAGAAAGCCATCGAATATTTGTTTGGATCGCGTGCTATCCGCATCTACCGCATCTTGTTTATCGCGGTGGTCATTGTCGGCGCGATGATGAATCTGGAATTTGTCTGGAATTTTTCCGACCTGATGAACGGTATGATGGCAATTCCCAATTTGATTGGACTATTGTTACTATCCAGGGTTGTCAAAGAAGAAACTGACCGGTATTTCAAATCTTGATCTATTCAGCGGATAAAACAACCATGAAAAAATTAGTTCTTTATAACCACGGCAAAGACAGCAGTCCATGGGGTGAGAAGACGCTTGTTTTCGCTGAGGTTGCTAAACGGCATGGCTATTCTGTTGAAAGTCCGGATTACAGGGAACTCCTTAATCCGGATGACCGCGTCAAGCAACTTCTGGCTATGGATTTATCGGATTATGATGAAATCGTATTAATGGGCTCCAGCATGGGCGCTTATGTGGCAACCGTTGCTGCTGAATCAATTAAACCCATCGGCCTTTTCCTCCTGGCTCCTGCTTTTTATTTACCCGGCTATGTGCGAACTGAATTCAATCCGTCCACTGATCATACACGGGTAGTTCATGGGTGGCAGGATTCTATTGTACCTCCCGAAAATTCCTGGAGGTTTTGTAAAAAACATCATATCCGCTTGATAATGCTGAATTCAGATCATCGCTTAATCAGCGAATTACCCGTATTGGCTGAAGAGTTTGATCGTTTTTTGGTGGATTTGCTGAATGCCAGAGTGAAAAATCAGAGGCTTAAACAGTCCTGAGTCTATTGACCAGGGCAACTTGCAAAAAACACCCCTACTGCCACAGATTCAGAAATTATAAAAAATTTAATCTGTGAATCTGTGGCAATTTATTTTTTGCAAGTCCCCTATTCCCTAACTGGTTTCTTATCCAGCTTTCTTTGTAACGTGCGTCTGTGCATGTTCAATGCTCTTGCTGCTGCTGAAATATTACCATCATGTTGCATGAGTACTTTCTGCAGATGCTCCCATTCCAGCCGCTTTACCGATAATGGATTCTCACTGATCGAGACTGACGAGTCGCCTTCATTTTTATTGAGAGCTTTTACTATTTCATCCGCGTTAGCCGGCTTGGTTAAATAATGGTAGGCTCCGAGTTTTATTGCCTCGACTGCTGTGGCAATACTGGCATAGCCGGTGAGCATAACGATTTGGGTGTTGTCATCTAAAGAAATCAGTTTTTTTACCAGTTCCAGGCCGGATTCATAACCGATACGCAAATCAATCACTGCAAATTCCGGGAGATTTTGTTCGGCAAGCATAATTCCATCCGCTACATTGGTAGCAACCAGCACTTCATAGTTCCTTTTTTCCAATGCGGATTTTAAAACACTGCAAAAAGTTTCATCGTCATCCACGAGCAACAGGCGTGGTTTATCCATTTCCTGGGTTGTCATTATTATCCTCTGTATTTAAAAGGGGTAGAGTAATTTCCACACAGGCGCCACCTGATTCACTATTGTAAAGATTAATTTTACCGCCTAAGCGATTGATCGTGGTATAGGTTAAAAATAATCCAACACCCAAACCGTGTTTTTTACTGACAACCGGTTGTTTGCCGGCAAATTCGACTAACTCCGGAGGAAAGCCTGGACCAAAGTCCCGAATCTTGATTGTTAAATGAATTAAATCCCAGGTTGCGTGAAATTCTATACCCAGTTCAGAGGGGGACGCTTCGGCAGCATTATTTAAAATGTTAATAATTGAATGTGTCAACGTGCGTTCGGCAATAATTTTAGCTTCTATAGCAATATTGGGATCGATAAAAAAGTTAAGTTTTATGCCGGGCTTATGTGTGCGCCATTGATTAATTACATCATCAATATATTCAGTTAAAAGTATCACGCTACCTGATTCGGCGCGCATTTCACCCGCAGAAGCTGACATTACTGATAAAGCTTCCTTGCAACGGTTAATCTGTTGCTGCATGATCAACATTTTTTCGTAGAGATCAGGGTAGCGGTGACTTGGATATTCCTGCTCCAACTCGTGAGCCACTATCGCAATCGTGCCTAACGGCGTTCCCATGTCGTGTGCCGCACTGGCAGCTAAGGTCCCCAATGCTATAACCCTTTCATCCCTTAATGCATTTTCCCTGGCTTCAGCCAGACTTCGCTCCTGAACCCTGAGTGTTCTGGCCAGTTCAACCACAAAAAATGCGACTAAACCAGCGCTAAATACAAAACCAAACCACATCCCGAACATATGCAGGCTGAAATAGCTTTTGTCATTCATAACGTGAGCATGTTGCAGCATTTGATAATATTCCATATTTGGATGCAGCAGAACCGGATCGGGCATATGAGGCTCCAGGGAAGGTAATGGAATATTGAAAGCGATCAGCATCGTATAAAGGGAAGTCGTTAAAATTACCATATACCATGCATAAGCCTGGGGCAACATGATAGCGGTAATAATGAGAGGCAACAGGAACACCCAGGTAATTGGATTTGAAGCGCCCCCAGTCAGATATAACAATGCTGCGATGGCAAAAACATCGACTGATATCTGCGAGAAAATTTCCAGCTCGGTAACTGGATCATCAGTCTCCATGCGCATTGAAGTATAAAGATTAACCGCACCCGTAGAAATCACCACCAGCCAGAGTTGCTGTTCCGGCAAACGAATACCGAGACCATAGACGGATAAAACAATAAGTATTACCTCACTGAACATCATCAGGTTTCTGAGAATAAAAAGCCATTTAAGATTTTGTCGAAAGGAAATTTGTGATTTTGGCGATATGTGGGTAAGCATTTTTTGCTACAGTACGGAGAATAAAGGATTGGAGGGGGTATAGGACTTAAAAATTAAAGGGACAAGAGATTTTTACCTTCGCCTTATACCTTATTTTTCAGGCTGCGACAATATGTCACATTTTTATTTGCAATATCTGTTGCTATTATTAACATAACTTTTAAAGCTCCTCAAAGAGCTTTACAGCTGAAAGTTGCGTTATATCACTCCTAATAGCTTTGAGGCGGTTTATTTAACCGCCTTTTTTTTGCCTTTTGCTACGGGCACTTATCGAAAGCTACGCCTAATCCGCCCAACCCGCAGTATCCCATAGGCTCTTTGGCAAGATATTGCTGATGAGAGTCCTCCGCATAATAAAAAACGCCAGCCGGCATAATCTCAGTGGTTATTTGACTAAAGCCCGCTTGGGTGAGCAGGTGCTGGTAGTGTTTTTTTGATTCAAGCGCTTCATCAAGTTGATCCTGGGTGTAAGTGTAAATTCCGGATCGATATTGTGTCCCGATGTCGTTGCCTTGCCTCATACCCTGGACGGGATTATGGGATGTCCAGAATAGCTGAAGCAACTCACTGTATGATATTATTGCCGGGTCATAAATGACTTTCACAACTTCGTTATGCCCGGTTAAACCTGTGCATACCTCTTCATAGGCCGGGTTGGGAGTATAACCACCGCTATAGCCAACTGCTGTGCTATATACGCCGGGATGTTGCCAGAATTTTCGTTCAGCCCCCCAAAAGCAGCCCATGCCAAACAATGCCTGCTCCTGGTTAGCCGGAAAAGGTGGAGTAATCGGGTTGCCCGTTACAAAATGTTTATTGGTAATGGGCATCTCAGTATCTCTGCCAGGTAAGGCTTGTGAGGGATCAGGCAAGGTCAGCTTTTTTGATGAAAAAATCATGGCTTATGGTATTTTGATAGGTGAATTAAGGTAATATTTAATTTCAGCTTACTAGGTATTTTGATTATAACAAATACATATTTTTAACGGGAAAGTCATGATAGAGCAAGATTTATTACGCCGTTTTTTATTTGAAGATTCAGGCGTCAGGGGTGAATGGGTCAAATTAACAACCAGCTGGCAAGCGGCTAAACAGCATCAACAGAGCCCTCAGTATGCGCAGCAGCAATTGGGGCAGGCGTTGGCCGCTGTTGTTATGTTGTCGGCAACCGTTAAATTTAACGGCTCCATGATATTTCAGGCACAAGGCGATGGTGGCTTGAAAACCCTGGTTGCACAGTCTACGCACGATAGGAAAATACGCGGTTTGCTTCGCTGTAATGAACAGGCGTCAACAGGGTCATTAGAAACCCTGTTTGGGCAAGGACGGCTGGTATTAACCATAGAATCCGATAACGCCCAACCCTATCAGGGTATCGTGCCGCTACAAGGTAAAAATTTAGCAGCCGCACTGCAAACTTATTTTGAACAATCCGAACAACTTAAAACCCGCTTGTGGTTGTTTGCCAATGAAACCCAAGCGGCAGGCCTGTTATTACAGGAACTACCCTCGCAAAACACCTGTATCGCTGATTGGGAACGTATTGAGATACTGGCGGATACTGTCACTGAACAGGAATTACTCGAATTGAACTGCGAAAATCTGTTGCATAGATTGTTTAATGAAGAAAAAGTCAGGTTGTTTAATGCCGAACCGGTAGCGTTCCAATGCGCCTGTTCCCGGCCAAGGATCGAGAGAACCTTACGGGCGATTGGCAGAGAGGAATTGGAAGACATATTACAGGAGCACGGCACCATTCAAGTAGGCTGTGAATTTTGTAGTGAGCAATACTTTTTTGATAAAGTTGATATAGAAACCTTGTTGTCTCAGGACAGCGTGGCTAATCAGTCTGAAACACGGCATTAATTGAATTATAAGATGAAACGTTTTTTTTATTAGTACTGTCACTTTGGAAGCAACAATTAAAACTCTATATTATTGCCGCATTAGTAGGCGCAATGATTGGTGTTTTGGTGCTGGCTCCAAGCTACGATTATGTTGATTCCCAGATACATGCGGATAATGGAACCTCATCAATCGAATATATGTCGGGCCAGTTCAAGGAATTGTTAAAGGGAAATGTTTTCCAAAATAGCCTGGTGCTGTTTTATGCGGAAATTGGCGCAATGCTGGGTTTATTGACCATAGGCATATACAGTTTTTTGCACAGGCGCTTAATGCGCATTGAGCTATTAAAAATGGAACTCAATAAGGATATGCCTTCAATCATTAAGCAAGGAGAAGGTCCTTACCTGGAATTTAAATCGACATTTCGTTGGGACATGGAGCAATCGCGCACCAACCGGCAACTTGAAGGCGTCATCTTAAAGTCGTTAGCGGGATTTCTCAATAGTAAAGACGGAGGAACATTGCTGATCGGGGTAGCAGACAATGGCCAGATTATTGGCCTGGAAAACGATTACCAGACACTAAAAAAGCAGAATCAGGATGGTTTCGAACAGGTCATAATGACAGCAATAGCCGCTAATCTGGGAGCAGACTTATGTTCTCATGTCAGTATTTTGTTTCATGTAATCGATAATAAAACCA
>JBBQCU010000098.1:0-9378 GCA_038319065.1 Methylococcales bacterium | reverse complement strand
TGCGGTTATTCCCCGAATTGGCGCCTCTGTGACTTTTTACGGCACTGCGGTATTAAGACAATTTGAAATGATGAATGTATTTCCTCTGAACGAATCTGTGGCCATATCCCGTTCGCGTGACAAATTGCGTTCAGTTCAATTGCTTGCCAGAAAAGGCATAGGCTTACCGGTAACGGGGTTTGCACATAACCCTGACGATATTGAAGATTTAATTTCTCAAGTGGGCGGTGCACCGCTGGTGATTAAACTACTGGAGGGCACGCAAGGGATTGGCGTGGTTTTAGCAGAAACCCATAACGCAGCTGAGAGTGTTATTCAGGCTTTTATGGGTCTCAATGCTAACATTATGGTTCAGGAATTTATCAAGGAAGCGGGTGGCAGCGATATCCGCTGTTTAGTCGTGGACGATAAAGTGGTTGCGTCCATGAAACGGCAGGGCACGGAGGGCGATTTTCGTTCAAATTTGCACCGTGGCGGTACAGCTTCCTTGATTCGATTGACGCCGGAGGAGCGTTCTACAGCGGTGCGGGCAGCACAAATCATGGGCTTGAATGTCTGTGGTGTTGATCTGCTGCGCTCAAACCATGGTCCGGTGATTATGGAGGTTAACTCATCGCCAGGGTTACAGGGTATTGAGAGCGCCAGCGGCAAGGATATTGCCGGATTAATCATCCAGTTTATTGAAAAACGCACACAATCCCTGGAAAACTCAAAAGACAAATTGACAACCCGCACCCGGACCCGCGGAAAAGGCTAATTTTATGCGGCAGGCCTTGATTATCAGCGGCCAAACCATTCAACCAGGTACCAACGTCTTTATCGATTTGCCGTTACCGCCTTTGTACACGCATGCACCGATGACCATGCCGGTACACGTTATCCATGGCAAAAGAACCGGGCCCCGATTATTTATTTGTGCGGCGATACACGGCGATGAGCTGAACGGTGTCGAAATCATTCGCCGGCTATTAAAAGATCCTGCCTTAAACCGGATAAAAGGCACCTTGATTGCCATTCCCTTGGTGAATGTTTACGGCGTTATTCATCATTCGCGTTATTTGCCCGATCGCCGGGATTTGAACCGGTCTTTCCCCGGTTCAAAAAAGGGTTCCCTTACCTCACGGATAGCTGATCTGTTTATGACAGAAATTGTGGCTAATAGTACGCATGGTATTGATTTACATACGGGTGCTATTCATCGCAGTAATTTACCGCAAATACGCGCTAATCTGGAAGATGAAGCAACCTTGTCCCTGGCCAAGGCGTTTAATGTGCCGGTTTTGATCAATGCCAACCTGCGGGATGGTTCCTTAAGAGAATCCGCATCTGAGCTAGGCATTCCGATGCTACTTTATGAGGCTGGGGAAGCATTGCGTTTTGATGAAATATCCATTCGTGCCGGCGTGCGGGGGATTCTGAACGTAATGCGCCATTTAGGTATGATTGCAAACCGAAAAATACGCAAGAGCACTTCCAAAGAGCCTTATATCGCTCATTCGACTGCATGGATCAGGGCGCCTGGCAGCGGCATTTTCCGTACTCACAAGTCATTGGGCAGCAGGGTCAAAAGGAACGAGTTGCTGGGTTTGATTAGCGATCCGGTATCCAGTCCTGAGATCGACGTCATATCACCTTTCAGCGGCATTATTATAGGCCGTAGCGAGTTACCCCTGGTTCATGAAGGTGAAGCCGTCTACCATATCGCAAGATTTGAAGACGCCAAGGAGGTTGCAGAACAGGTGGGCAATTTTCACGATGATATTCTACCAGATATCGATTACGAAGACGATGAAATAGCCATTGTTTAACAAACGATCCGCATGAAGCAAAGCGGAAATGAGGGAGAGTAAATATCACGATTTCTCGTATTGCTTTTCATTCGCTGATCTTGGTTTAGAATACTCAAATAGAGAGACAGCTAATCATGATGTTAATCTCGTGGAAATAGATATTCAAAAAAATAGGAAATAAGATTGAATATCTAAAAAATGAACAACCCGAGAGATATGAGGAAATAAGAGAAGTGCTAAGTATTGCTAAAGGTTTAGCAGACTTCGATGGCATTTGCCAGATGCCTCCAATAGTCACTGATCAATACGTGGATGGAGAGGAGATTATAGACTCAGATTCTCTAATTTCTACGTGGCGAGATATGGTCACCTTCCTAAAGGGGAAGGGGGTAAACGTTAAAGCTTGCAATGCGCTAGCATAAGAGCTAACAAAACATTGCAACGGACAAGCCGTTGAATGCGGCGTTAAGCGCTAAACAAACACATTTATGAACGATCTCGCCGCAACATTTATCTTCTTTTTTGCTGTCATCGATCCAATCGGAACGATTCCTGTGTTCATTGCGGTCACCAACCATTACGACGATCACATCAAGAGAAAAATAGCCGTTAAGGCGACCCTGGTTTCGGCCTCAAT
This sequence comes from Methylococcales bacterium, assembly GCA_038319065.1. GTDB lineage: Bacteria > Pseudomonadota > Gammaproteobacteria > Methylococcales > Methylomonadaceae > Methylobacter_C. The sequence continues at coordinate 6,951 of JBBQCU010000098.1, read as the reverse complement.
CCTTCTATTCTTCGTTGTAGCAGGGGAATTCATCCTCACTGCCATTTCTATCCCGTTGCCGGCATTCCAGATCGCCGGGGGAATCGTTCTCTTTCTTTTTGCGCTCTCCATGATTTTTGGAGACAGCAAGCCTGAAGAAGAAATCAAGATGGCTGCGAGCGGGAATGAAACAGCCATTTTCCCGCTTGCCGTTCCCTCTATTGCCAGTCCGGGCGCAATGCTTGCTGCGGTATTGCTGACCGAAAAACATCGGTTCAACCTTCTGGAACAAGCTCAAACCACGGCGATTATGTTCTCGGTATTATTAATCGTTTTGCTGTTTATGCTCGCTGCGAGTTGGATTCATCGCTTTATCGGGAACAGTGGTGCGAGCATTATCAGCCGGGTTATGGGGCTGATCCTTTCCTCCGTGGCAGTCGCAAGCGTATTGGCTGGAATCAAGGAGTATTTCTCGCTTTGAAGCACTGCATGGTTTTTAAGATAAATATCAACAAGCTTAAGCAGTTGTTTAGCGATAGCATTCAATCCAGGACAATGTGATGGGCATGCTGATGTGCGGTGAAATCGGACAGGAAATGAATAAATCAGCTGAAAAACTCAATGAAGTAATGATGAAAGTCGTCACTCTGGTCATGGATTTTGCACCCATAGGCGTATTTTTCTTAATAGCCAAGACCTTTTCGGAACAAGGCTTTGGTTTAATAGTGCCGATGCTAGGTTATTTCAGTGTCGTTATCGTCTGCCTGTTACTGCATACATTCGGGACACTCAGTCTGTTGCTGGCGTTATTTGCAAAACTGAGCCCGATTATATTTATCAAAAAATGCGCCCTGTGCATGTTTTTGCCTTTAGTACTGCCAGTTCCAATGCCACCATCCCGGTCACCTTGCAAGTGGTTGAAAAACGTTTGAGAGTTGATAATGCCACGGCGGCTTTTACCATTCCAATGGGCGCAACCATTAACATGGACGAAACGGCGATTATGCAGGGTGTGGCGACGGTTTTTATCGCTAATGTCTATGGCGTAAACTTGGGGACCAGTGATTATGTAACCATTGTCGGCATGTCAATTTTGGCTTCCATAATCGTTGTGTTTTTAAAAGGTTAAAGTAATAATCGTTTTTTCGGCCAATTCCTTTAAAATCTGCAAGCCACTTGCAATAATGAGTTCCGGGTCAGAATGATTCGATTCCCTGGCCACCTGTCTTAAACAATCTTCCGCCAATGGATTTTCATGTTCCTGAATTATTTCCAGTAACCGGTAGGTGATTGGCGTAATTTCAATAAAATTGACCTCATCCTCACTGTTGCGGTAAACGATGAGAAATGTCGGTTGTTCGGGGGCTTCCAAAGGTAAAAAAGCAGGAGCTATTTTATGTACGGGGTATTGATAGACTAGTGACCAGGCCAGCGGTGATAAGGCGATATTCCGGTTAAGCAGATTTTCCAGATACTGATTGGAGGCAACCACGTCTTCCTTGGCGATGGATAAGGCCATTTCCACCCATTCATAATGAGCCAGTTCCAGCATAAAGGGAAAATCCTCCGAGCTTTCGCTTTCATTTTGCAAATAATCCAGAAATTCTTCCGGAATTTGTGAAAAATAAGGTGATTGGAACGGGTGTTTTGCGAAAAAGTCCTGAGCCAGGGCATACCACTGCTTGTCATCGAGTATTTTTCTTAATACCGGAAAATTTCCCGACAGAAACCCTTCAATATTATTAAAGAATAACGCTCTATACATGGCCATGCGTTCCTCTTTAACATCGGCGGGCACGGGATTGTTTTCCGGATCTCTAATATACGCCGCAAATTCTTGTTGCCTGCTTTTAAAGTCAACACGCCTATTAGTTTTAAGCATACTGTTTCTCATGCTGCTTCTTCCAAGCGTTTTGCATCGTTCTGATGGTATTAACTTCTTTTAATAACTCAGGCATAGCGGGAATATTAAAGTCGCGTTCCAACAGGGTCGGAAATACGCCATAAAGCTCGTAGGCCTTGCCTAACAGTTTCCATACAGGGTCAATAATTTCTGCGCCGTGCGTATCAACCAGAAAATCTTCTGCTTCCTTGTAATGCCCGGCAATATGGGCGTATGCGATACGGTGTGCCGGTATAGCCTTTAAAAAAACTTCGGCATCGTAATTGTGATTAACGCTGTTGACATAAATATTATTAATATCGATTAATACATCGCAGTCAGCTTCTTCAATAACAGCATTAAAGAATTCTATCTCGGCCATTTCCTGGCCGGGAGCGGCGTAATAGGAAACATTTTCGATAGCTATTTTTTGCTCCAGAATATCCTGCACGCTTTTGATACGTGCAGCGACATGTGAAACTGCTTCCGATGTAAATGGAATAGGCATCAGATCATATAAATGCCCTTCCTTACTACAATAACTCAAATGTTCGCTGTAAAGTTTCATTTGATGTTCGGCCATGAACTGTTTAACATCGCGCACGAAATTTTCATCCAGCGGATCAGTGCTGCCTATCGACAACGATAAACCATGACAAATAAAATCAAAGCGTTCGGTCATTGCGCGAAACTGTTTACCGAATTTGCCGCCGATGGTAATCCAGTTTTCGGGTGCGACTTCATAAAAGCAGACCTCTTTCGGAGGCGTTTCAACAAGCTGACTTAAAATGGGCCGACGCAGACCCAAACCGGCACCGTGAACAAGATGTTGAGTCGTGCCCATAAGAACACCTGTGATTGATTTGTTAGGAACTGGAAGGCATGAACCGTCATGCCCTCCATATTTAAGGAGCTAAGCGGGCATAAGTAATGCCCAAATTAACTCTTATTTTGCTGGAGTAGCAGGAGCAGCCGGCATTTTCATTTTATCGCCGCAAGCACCCTCTTTACCCTTCATTGATTCGCCTTTCATCATTTCGCCGCAAGCGCCTTCTTTCCCTTTCATCATGGCGCCACAAGCGGCTTCCATACCGGGTTTCATTTTGCCGTCTTTCATCATGTCGCCGCATGAGCCTTCGGTGGTTTTTGTTGCTGTAGTCGGTGCTGCTGCCGCCGCGGGTTTTTTACTACCTGCACACGCACCTTCCGGTGTTTTAGGCTTGGCCATTCCGCCCATTGCTGCACCACAGGCCATTTCACCTGTTTTTTTGGATACATCGGCTTCAGCAACCTGCATATAACCGGCAGATAATTCAGTCATGCCGAATGGATTAGCTTCTGCATTAGCTGCAGTCGCAGCAAACGTTGATATAAAAGCAGCGCCCATAGCAGCGGCTAAAGGTGTTTTATTGATTTTTCTCATTTTGACTCCCAAATTTTATTATAAATATTCGATAGGTAAGAGTTTATCGAATATAACTATGATACCAAAGACGAATGAATAAAGAATGAATATCCTTTTATCCAGGAAACTTTAGATTACATGGACATCATTGCCGGTACTTTCGTTCCCTCTCCAACAGGCTAGGAAGTGGAGAAGGAACGAAAGTACCGGCAATGAGATACAATCAATATACAGGCATGGAGGCTGTGCCGGCTTTGAGGAGTCCCATCGAATTATTGACTTATTCGCTTGTTTTTTCCTTAAACTCACACAAGTCTTCAATAATGCAACTCGGGCATCGTGGTTTTCTGGCAGTGCAAGTATACCTTCCATGCAAGATCAGTAAATGGTGAGCATCTTTTTTATGATTTTTGGGCACCCATTTTTCCAGCTTGCGCTCGACTTCCAGAACATTATTGCCAGGCGCGATTCCGGTACGGTTAGAAACCCTGAATATATGGGTATCCACGGCAATGGTAGGGTGTCCAAAAGCCGTATTAAGAATGACATTAGCCGTTTTTCTGCCCACCCCTGCCAATGCTTCCAGTTCTTCACGGGTTTTTGGGACTTGACCGGCATATTTATCCAGTAGTTGCCGACAAAGCTTGATAATATTTTCACCCTTGGCGTTATATAAACCGATAGTCTTGATGTATTCTTTCAAGCCTTCTAAACCTAAAGCCAAAATAGCCTCTGGCGTATTGGCAACGGCAAATAACCGGGTGGTCGCTTTATTCACCCCTTTATCGGTCGCTTGTGCAGATAAGACGACCGCGATCAACAATTCGAAGGGACTGCTATAGTTCAGCTCTGTCGCCGGTTCCGGTATTGCTACAGCCAGCCTGTCAAAAATGGCCTGGCGATTTTTTTGATTCATGGTGATAGTCTTTGAGTAATGGCATTCGTCAGGGACGATTATTATGCCAAAGCTTGTTTGATTATGGTTAGCCCGGTAAGCGGGATATGCTGTTTCCTGATTATTGAACATGAGGGTATTGGCAGGATCGGCTTATGGAATATTCAATGATAGGACTGATGAACGGAAACCGCCTTCTGAAGGCTTTGAAATGATAGTGTGTTGGGAGTTAATCGGGCAGAAGACATAGACAATTAAATACTTGCGCAGGCAGGGTTCACCAACCTACGCAAACATTGTTTTTACACCACCAGCATAACTAAAAATCCCAACACCATCATGCTTAACATGAGGTAAGTAACAAATTTATCGTCTTCAATATCAAGTTTCATTTTTCCCCCTGGTTTGCAATCATAATTTTTTGCGGCAAATCCCAATTATCAAATATAGTTGTATATAGCAATTACAATTTACAGCCAGACGGCCGAGAGTCAAGTGAGATTTAGGATTATTTTTAACCAAAAGTTGAACCGTTCCAGCCCCAGAACTCAGCCGGGCAGTTGCTGAATTCGATATAAATACGCTCGGCTGACAATGGTAAGGCGCCCGTTAACAATTTACTTATCGAGGCGGAAAGAGCTTTTGCTTGCGTACCGCTTAAGCCGATACTTTTGCATTCCAGATAAGCCAGCGGTTGATTGCTGCCGCCGAATAACATGGTGGTAAGCGCCTAACCCCACCATCTAAAAATTTCTCAGACACTCAGGTATCCTTAAACTTTTTCTGAGGATGACCGATGGCATTACAAAAGCGTCACATAGAACACATAAAAATCTGGCAAGCGAGCGGATTGACACAGGCAGTGTATTGCCAGCAACATGGGCTTAATGCCAAGACCTTTTCGCGTTGGTTTAAAACTTACCAATTATCGAACCAGTCCACAAAGCCATTATTGATACCGGTTGAAATTAAACCCGCAGCCGATACCTTGCCAGCAACAGAACCTATTTGGCTAAGGTTATCCAAAGACTACGCATTGGAACTGCCAAGCAACATTTCCCCGCGCTGGTTAGCTGAGCTCTTACAATGCCTGGGTTAATAACGAATCCTGTGGCTATTTGGTTAGCGGTCTCGCCTGTGGACATGCGCCGTGGCATTGATGGTTTGTCGATGCTTGTCCAGCAAGCCTTGGGACACGCACCCTGCTCAGGATCGGCGTTTGTGTTTCGTAACCGTTCCGGCAATCGCATCAAGGTGGCGGTCTGGGACGGCACTGGAGTCTGGTTGTGCCAGCGCCGGCTGCATAAAGGCCGCTTCATTTGGCCTAAGGTCAGCGATGCGTGTTTTTCGGTGACGTTTGAGCAGTGGCAGTGGCTGATTACCGGGGTGGATTGGCAACGCTTATCGGCCGTTCCTTCTGCTCATTGGCAGGTGTAAAAATAGCCGGTTTTAAGGTCGTTTATTTTCATGAAAACCCAGTATTTATAAGGCTTACGGCGTATTTCATGGTATAATTTCATTATGAAATCACTCCTCGAACTTGAGCAATTTGACCTCGACTCAGCCTCCACACAACAGGTGGCGGAAGTGCTTCAGGCGTTGCTCGAGCAGGTAAAAAAAGATGCTGTGCTACTGCAATCCAAACAAGCCGAAATCCACAGCAAAGACGAAAAAATCCAGGCACTGACTGTCGAGCTTGCCTACCTGCGTAGAATTCGTTACGGCGTCAAGAGCGAAACCTTTAGCCAGCTCCAAGCGGATTTGTTTGCCGATACCTGGAACGAGGATGTGGCCGCTGTTGAAGCCGAACTTGAACAACTGGCTGATCAACAGCCGGTGGTTACTGCCGAAAAGCCCAAACGCCCCCGCGCTGGCCGCCAACCGTTACCGGCGCATTTGCCACGCATCGACTTCCGTCATGAACCGGACTCGTGTCAGTGCGGCCAATGTGGTCGTGAGTTAATCAAAATCCGTGAAGATGTGACTGAACAACTGGATGTCGTACCCGCCGTATTTACCGTGCATCGCCACATCCGCCCCCAATACGCCTGCAAAAACTGCGAGACCATCACCGCGGCACCGATTCCGGCGGCGGTGATTAATGGCGGCATGGCTGCAGTTGGCTTGCTGGTCTGGGTACTCATTAGTAAATACGTTGATCATTTGCCGCTGTATAGCCTTGAACAAATCGCGGCACGGCAGCAGGTCGTCCTATCGCGTTCCACGCTGGCCGACTGGGTTGGGCGGCTGGGCGTGGCACTTCAGCCGCTGGTTGATCGTTTGACTTGGCATCTCCTGCAAGGCAACACCTTGCATGCCGATGAAACCCCGGTCGCACAACTGGATCCGGGGCGGGGTAAAACCAAAAAAGCCTATCTGTGGGCGTATCGCAGCAATGATCTACAACCAGGGCCGCGTATTATTGTCTTCGACTACCGTAATGGGCGAGGTGGGGCGCATTGCCGCCAGTTCCTCGGCACGTGGCAAGGCCATCTGATGGTTGATGACTACAGTGGCTATAAGGCCTCATTCAATGCCAAGAAAACCGAGGAACCTTGTATTGAATTGGGTTGCTGGACTCATGCACGCCGGAAATTTTTTGACTTGCACAAAGCCAATCAAAGTCCCATGGCCAAAGAAGCTTTAGCACGCATAGGTCAGCTGTATGCCATTGAAGAGGAAGGCAAGGACTTGAGCTGCGCTGCACGGAAACAGTTACGGGCAGAACAAAGTCAACCCGTTTTGAACGACTTGCATGACTGGTTGACCAAAATCCGTGCCCGCACTGCC
>JBBQCU010000097.1:0-9382 GCA_038319065.1 Methylococcales bacterium | reverse complement strand
CGAATTGAGTAGGATTAACAAAAATACTGACAACGACGCGATCTGCCTTTTGTTTGGCTAGATTGACCAACTGCAGATGTCCCGCATGCAAATTACCCATCGTCGGAACAAAAGCGATACTTTCATCCTCCAACTGCCATAATTTAATGGCCTCACGCAATTCAAATGCTGTGTTGACTATTCGCATGAGAGTTAGAAACTATGTTCAGTGCCTGGAAATTGGGACTGCTTTACAGCCTGATGATAGGCATAAATGGCGGCTTCGATACTCACCGCATTCTGCATGAAATTTTTGGAAAAACGAGGACGCTTGAGTATCCCGATATTCAGCATGTCATAAAGCACCAGCACCTGTCCGTCGCAATCAACACCCGCGCCAATACCGATAATTGGAATGCTAAGCTGAGCGCTTATTTCCCTGGCTAATGCCGCAGGCACACACTCTAATACCAGCAGTCCAGCTCCCGCCTGTTGCAGTTGATGTGCATCGGCAATAATTCTTGCCGCATCAGCGGGTTCCTTGCCCTGAACTTTATAACTGCCCAGTTGGTTAATCATTTGCGGCAATAGACCTAAATGGCCACAGACAGGAATGCCCTGATCAACTAAAAAACTGACAATTTCAAAGCGTGGGCCTTCCAGTTTTACCATTTGTGCGCCACCAATCTGCATTAATCTGGCGGCATTTTCTGAGGCAATAACAGGTGCGGCATAGCTCATAAACGGCAAATCTGCAATGATAAATGCCCGCCTCCTGGCATTGCTGACGCATCGCGCATGATAAACCATGTCATTTATCATGACCGGAAGCGTTGTATCATGCCCCTGAACAACCATCCCCAGAGAATCCCCGACCAACATCATATCAACACCTACTTTGTCAATTAACGCACTAAAACTGGCATCATAAGCCGTTAAACAGGTGATTTTCTCACCACGCTGCTTCATTTCAGCCAGGTCATTAATTGTCAAGGGTTTTACTGTAGAATCGTAAATAGTCTGGTTCATATCAATTCAGCCGTCTTAGTCCGGACAATGGACACTTTGCAACCAGATCGGCAATAGGACCCATACCAGGCACGAGCAATTGCGGAGCAATTTCAAACAAGGGGTATAAAACGAAAGATCTTTCCGCCAAGCCTTTGTGGGGTACGGTTAAATCAGGCAAGTCAATTTCCTGATCACCATAAATCAAGACATCCAAGTCCAATGTTCTCGCTCCCCATCGCTCACCTTTTCTTACCCGGCCATGCTCTTTTTCGAGGTTTTGTAGACAACGCAACAAATCCATCGGCGATAAGCCGGTTGCGACACACATAACCGCATTGACATAATCAGGTTGATCTTGCGGTCCCATAGGTGAACTATGATACAGACTGGAAAACGCCAGTTCTTGCACACCCGGCATTGAAGCTATTGCGGTTCGGGCTGACTTAATTTGTGCAACGGGTTCGTCAAGGTTGCTGCCCAAACCAATATAAGCAATAACCGGAGCACAATCTGAGTGTTTCATGTTAATCCAAATAAGAGGCAAAAAACGACCGCTTCCGCCTAATAACCTAGGCTTCTTTCCCGGTAGAACTATCTTTAACATTTCCCCTATAGCTTCTTTTTCGTCCTGATTTACTACCTTGAGCTTTGCGAGGAGGTTGGGTCATCTTTCTTTGTTCGTTTTCATTAGCATCCTGATATATATCCCACCACTTCGCCAACTCAGGATCAGCACCGCCTGTTTCTGCACGCAATACTAGAAAATCATAACCTGCTCTAAACCGGGGATGGGCGAGCAAACGACTGGGTTTAGAACCAATACGAACATTAAATTTGGGTTGTAAACTCCAGACTTCGCGCATAGCCATCGTGATATGACGTGGTAAAGAGGTACTCTTTATCTGCCTGGAAATAACTTCATTGGCTGCATCCTGATACGCCATAAATTCAACCATACCTCGTGCCATCTTTTCTTTAGCCAGCATCTGAACGGGTTCCCACAAAAAAGCTGCTAATAAAAAATAAGCGGTAACGGTTTTACCTTCAGCTAATCTGTTATCGGAATTCTCCAGGGCTTTAATCAGCAGTAATCGTGGAAAACCATTTTCCTCCATAGATAAACAGTTTTCCGTGGCAGGAAACAACACTTGAAAAAGCCCATAATGCCTCAACATTTCAAACGCTTGTAACGCATAACCGGATAAGAATAATTTTAGGGTTTCATCGTAAAGCCGGGCAGCCGGTATGCTGGATAACAATTCCGCGGCCTCATGCATGGATTTTTCACAATCTGGATGCAGCTTGAAACCAAGCTTAACGGCAAAACGAACTGCTCGGAGCATTCGCACGGGATCTTCACGGAAACGTGTTTCAGGATCGCCTATGAGCCTAAGCGTCGCGGCTTTATGGTCTGTCATGCCGCCGACATAATCCACTACTGAAAAGTCTTTTATATTGTAATAGAGCGCATTGACCGTAAAATCCCTGCGCCAAACATCTTCCTCAAGTGTTCCGTAGACATTATCCCGCAACAAACGTCCTTCCTTATTAAGCAGTTGCTTGTCATTTTGCTCTTCCCCTCCACCTCGAAAAGTCGCAACCTCAATAACTTCCCTGCCAAAATGCACATGCGCCAAGCGAAACCTGCGGCCAATCAAGCGGCAATTGCGAAATACTTTTCTAATTTGTTCAGGATCCGCATTGGTTACAACATCAAAATCCTTGGGTTCTCGACCCAGCAATAAATCACGCACACAGCCACCAACAAGGTAGGCTTCGAAACCTTCCTTTTGCAGTTTATACAAAACCTTCAGCGCGTTTTCACTAATCTGGGAACGTGATATATTATGTTCCGGCCGCGAATATATTTTAACCTGCGTCACAACTGGCTTGGTTTCATTTCTGGCTGAAGTAATCAATTTTCTAAAGAATTTTAAAATGGCCTTTAACCCTGTTTGTTTTTTTTATTTATATGGCAATCATATCATTTGATACATTCTATCCCACAATCAATCTTCTTTTTTTTACATTACCCTTTTGAATATAGTAAAATCATCTAACTGATTTTTACAAGTACCCTTTGTGCATTTATTATAGATATGAAGATCAGGCAACCATTTTTTAAACATTCGCACCAAACTTTTGCGTAATTGACGGGATTGTTATGTTCAAAAAGATTCTTAATGGCTTCATTGACCATCCAATATTAACCAGCCTTTTTGTAACAGATTTCGGCATACTTCTGTTCCATAGACCGCCTTTCTTATTTTCCCTCATCATGCTAGGAGCACTGATTGCAATGTGCATGTATTTTGGTCAAAAATTAGCTTTATTTAAAGTTTAATTGTCCTCGAAAACGAAAAAACAGTTAAAACCAGGTCGTGATTTACTATCCGCACCTGGTTTTTTACGCCGTATAGCGGCACAAGTCTACGATCTCTTCCTCCTGATTGCACTTTTATTTCTCGCAACCGCCCTGTTACTTCCATTTACTGCCGGCGAAGCAATTAGCGCCCAACAAACATTAATCTACCGCATTTACTTAGCGGTTATCAGCTTCTTTTTTTACGGTTGGTTCTGGACGCACGGAGGACAAACATTAGGTTTACGAGCCTGGAAAATCAAAGTTCTGACTTTTGATCAAAAACCAATCAGCTGGATTCAAGCTTCGTTACGCTTTGCATCGGCCCTCGTATCCTGGAGCTTTTTCGGACTAGGCTTCTTATGGATTCTTGTTGATAAAAACCGGCGCAGTTGGCACGATCATTTATCAAAAACAGCTTTATTTTTTGACTCTTAAGTCGACACAAATAATTGATTAAACACATTGAGCAAAATTCTTTTAAAAATTACTGCTATCCCGGAGAGTATAACTAAAGAAGAATTTTTATACTTTTCTCCTTGGTCTTCGTTCACTTAAGTTATATTAGATTTAGGATGAAAAAATTGAAATACGTTATAGATACAAAAAAGTATAATCAAAATATTTAGGAATGTGCTTGAAATAACCTTTGTATTCTATCCCTCACCCGGAGGGTGAGGGAGTAAGATGCCAAACTTATTTCATGCACGTTCCTTAGAAATCAAGAATGTGAATTTAACAAACAAACTACCCTTAGGTTAAGGAGTCCAGCTATGAATGAAGACAGGTTGCCTGATAATGCCGAACTAAAGCTCGATTTAATGTTTGAAGGTATTCGATATTCCGATGCGCTGGGGGAGGCTGCGGAAGGCGCGTTTCCAAATTTTTATCCTTACCGGTTTGCACCAGGAGAACCAGACCCTACCGGCAAGGGCAAGGCGTTAATACCTTATATGCTGATTACCGAGGGCGATGTATTAAGCAGAATAAAAGGTAACGGCCAATCTCACTGGTATATCAAAGGTGACAGAAAGAGCGGCTATCATTTATGCCATGATCATCATAAGCACCCGGATCAAACCGTGCAATTCACTCCTATCCCTCGCTGGATGCAAACCTTGACTACTGACGGTATTCCAATGGATCAGACGGGGATCAGTCTGCATACCGATATGGCGGTCATCAATATCGCACCAGCCTGTCAGTATTTTCTAGCGGATAAAGAAGAAGGCAAATCCATGCGTTGCAGTTTTTGTGCCTATGGAGCTCCGGATGCCCGAAGCGATCAGCTAGGACAGGAAATGGATGCCGTTTCTTTACCCGGTTTAACCTATACCCGAATGAAAGAAACTTTGGTCGAACTGGTCAATAGCAATGAAGTCAGGCATATTTATCTGGTAGGTGGCTCCATGACGGATTGGGAACAAGAGGGGCAGCGGTTTGTTGAACTAGCCAGGGAAGTGCAATCAGTCAACCACCATAAAATCCCTGTGACCTGTGGTTCAGGGGCCCTTCCCGATCAATATATCAAACAACTCCATGATGAAGGCTTGGTCGATTCCGTTTGTTTTAATCTTGAAGTGTGGTCGGAGGATCTTTTCGCCAAGGTTTGTCCCGGCAAGCACAAGTTTGTTGGCTATAACCGCTGGATAGCCGCTCTGGAATATGCCGTAAAAACATTTGGCAAAGGTAAGGTCTATACGGCCATGGTCGCCGGCATAGAACTGGGGCCGGAATATGGAATGACCGGTGAAGAAGCGCTTAATTTAGCTTTGCGCGGTGCTGAAGATTTATGTTCCAGAGGTATCATTCCAATCTACTCACTTTTCTGGCCCGTGGCCGGGCATAATTTGCCGGAAACTTTCTCCATATTGAGAGATTATTTCAAAAAATTGAATCTCGGCTATGCACAGATACGAAAAAATCATGACTTAAAAATATGGGATGGCTTTATGTGTCACCGTTGTGCTTATATGCAATTAGAATGTGATATCGATATGCATCAAGATCAAATTCAGGAGATAGTAAATTGAATAATAAAAATGCATTTCCCGATCCAGGTCCAATTATGAACTTGGCAACGGCCTATTGGAATTCACAGATTTTCCTTACGGCGAACCGGATAGGCTTGTTTAAGCTGTTGTCACAAACCTTGAAACCGATAAATGAAATTGCGTCAAGCCTTGGTACTCAACCTCGTCCGACTAAACTACTGCTTAATGCCTGCGTGGCTTTAGGGCTACTGAAAAAAGAACAGGATCAGTACAAAAACAGTGAAATAACCGATACTTTTTTAGTACCTGGACAACCCACTTTTATGGGTAATGCGATCAGTTACAGCGATGATCTTTACGAAACATGGGGAAAGCTTGAGCAATGCCTTCGTGAGGATAAACCCATGCTGGCCCCCGAAAATTATTTAGGCACTGATGCTGAAAAAACCCGCCATTTCGTTTATGGCATGCACAATCGTGCATTAGGAACAGCCAGTGCTCTGGTCGGGCTCGCCGATTTAACAGGGCGGCAACAATTATTGGATGTTGGCGGTGGACCGGGTACTTACTCCTGTCTTTTAGCGGTTCGATACCCTCAAATTAAGAGTAAAGTTCTGGATTTACCCGGCATCACTGCTCATGCCGATGACATTATTGCTTCAATGGGAAAACAGGGACAAGTAACGACTTATCCGGGAGATTATCACACCACTGAATTTCCCGATGGTAATGATGTGGTCTTGATATCCGGTGTTTTTCACCGTGAAACAGAAGCAGACTGCCGCAAATTGATACAGAAAGCCGGTACCAGTATGGGCGATAATGGTTTACTGATAATTAGTGATGTATTCGCTGATGAAGGAGGCAGCAGCCCTGTTTTCGCAACATTATTTGCTATTAATATGCTTTTAACAGCTGAAAACGGCGGTATTCATACCGATGCTGAAGTGATTGAATGGATGAAAGACGCTGGTTTTGAAGGGATGGAATGTAAAATGTTCCCCGCACCGATGCCACACCGGTTAATTGCAGGCTATAAACGATGAAAATAAAAAAATGGCTAATATTGATTTTGTTTGCCCAGTTAACCGGCTGCGCTGAACAACCAACTCAGCCAGTTGAAGAAATAGTTACTCAAAGCGGTCAAAAAATATCGATCGTTAAGTTGGGTGATGATCGTTTTAAAATTGGAAATATTTTGGTGGATAAGTCCGCCAGAAGTTTTGAAGTGCCTGGCAAGTTTCTCCGAACAGAACCGCCTATTGAGTTTTTGGCTGTAGCAAAAAAAGGCCAGCGAGGGTATGAAAGTTTGCTTGAATTTGACGCCAACGTTTATGAATTCAATCTGGCCTGTATATTAATTGGCTTGGATACGCATAAGGGATTGCCTCCGAAGTCGCATTTCGATCCTACCCCTGTCTTGGGTGATGCGGTTGACATTAGCTTGTCCTGGGAAGTCAACGGCAAGAAATATGAGCATCTGGCTTCCGATTTTTTTCTAGTCAATGACCAGAAGCTGAAGAGTGGGAACTGGGTTTATACCGGCTCCACTTTTTTACCGGGGGGAGGCTATCTGGCCGATGAGGCAGGCGGTACACTGGTTGGCTTTGTTCATGATCCAGCCAGTATTATCGAGCATGGGCAGGGTTTTGGCCGGCAAAGCTACGGTGATTTAAAACTCAATCAGCAGTTAATGCCCGCTATAGATACGCCACTTAAGGCGACCTTCAAATATGTAGGTAATACCCAAAATTAAATCATTAACCTCGCTCTATGCTATTGAATAATCCTTGTTACCCAGCGGCCGCCATATATATATTTTAATAGACCTCTATTCATTTCATTCATACCCTGCCCCATTCATGATCGGATCGAGTTGATGAGATTGTGCAGGCCGCCTCAATCGAATCAATGTCGGATAGCAGAACCTTAGCCTTCTACCAGGCGGTCGATGTCGCACTCCATTTGCATAAAGGCGCAGCGGTGGCACATGAAGCCTTCCGATATGTTCAGACCGTATTGTTTGCGCAGCTCATGATAACGCAAGTTAAGCGTCTCGAAATAGGACCGCAGGCGGTTCATGTAGTCGGGGTGTTCGCGGCCGCCCACCGGCCAGTACAGGGAATAAATAGGAATAATACCTCGGGCGCAAAGGGCATCAGCGCCTTCGACGGCGAGGGCCGCCGCCTCTTCCCAGGCCATATCGTAGTCGGGTTCCAGTTCAATGCCGGCGACCATGGCGGTATACACATGGCCCCTGCCCCATAGACCCACCGCCATTTTCAGAGACTCTAGCCAACGCCCATAGCCGACATAGTGGTTTTTGCCGGGGCAGACTTTGGCGAATAGCGGCTCCGACCAAATCTCCAGGTTGAAGCAGACATTGTCCACCAGTCCCTCGGCATGCAGGTTGCGCAAAACATCCTCCGGCAGAGCGCCAGAACCGCAGGAAAGGGGCAAACGATGGCGGTTGACCGCCTGCACTTGGCGGGCCACTTCCAGATAGCGCTCCCCTTCCTCGCTCCAGTCCGTCAGCGAGCCGCCCACCAAATACAGGTGGCGGATTCCGCCCTCTTCCAACACCGCTTGCAGGGTTTCCCTCATTCGGGCATAGGTGAGCGCGGGCAAGGACACTTCACCGATCTTCTGGCCCAGATGCGCAACTCGTTCGTCGGGCGCCCCATAGGCGCAGAAGTTGCACCGCATTGAGATGCCGTCTTTCTTATGCAAAAAATATTCGCACCCAGGAGCCAGGTTGATCACCGCCAAATCGCCCAGCAGTTCGATGCCGGTCCTGGAAATGGGAAAACCATCGCTGGTTTCGGCACGCATCCAGTTGGGCAGCGGTTCAAAACTGACCGGCATCGTAGCGTGCCCGCCTTCGCCCAACGCATAACCCGAGCGCAAGTCGCCGGAAATTCCCCAAGGCGATTCGCCGTTACCTTTGATACGAATGACAGTACCGTCCGCCAGGGTCAGCGCGTAGGGAATGTACGCCTTGCCTTTGCCGGTAGGATCATGCTCGCCCGGTTGAAAGCGGTAGGGGAAATAATTGGGAAAGGCATGCCCGGCCGCCCTGCCCAGGGCCTCGGTATAATGGATTCCATGGAACATAAGATCCAGCTTAAGCCGGGCAGATGATGGCAATTTGGTCAGTGTCATGTTGCGCTTCGCTCATATTCATTAAAGTAATCAATTGGCTTTGCACATGGATTGCTCCATGGTCCAGGATGGAAACAAATAAATGCCGCAGGATGATGTCCGGCCAATCATTCGTCTTATATAATAACCTCCATTCCGGCGGGGAGTACCGCCAAAAGCCATTGCAGGCTAAAACCAGCGCCCATAGAACTACATTAACCTTAGGAGACACCCCATGTTCTACATGCTAATCAGCCGAACCCGCCAAAACCTGAGCGCCGAAGACTACGGGAAACTGGGCCAATTGGCGCAAGCCTTTTACGGCAACATCCCCGCCGGGCTGACGCTGCATGGCGACTGGGCCGCCCAGGACGGTTCCCGCACCTTTGCCCTGCTGGAGACCGACAATCCCGAGTTTCTGGAGCTGATCCAAGCGCCTTTCCGACCTTATGTGGACATGGAACTGTTCCCGGTTACACCGATGTCCGGATGGGGTAGGCCCGTATAGCGAAAACGCCCACCTGCGCCAGTCTGGCAAGGACCATCAAGCGACAGGGCGTCGAAGTGGGTTTCGCACAAGATTTTGCGTCGCCGGATGGTCACGATGGTGAAAAAACAGGTAGCGCCAGGAGCTTTGTTACAGTAGTATTGCATGACAAATCCCCCCCCCCCACAGTTTGGGCAACGGCTTTATCGTTGCCCAACATTTCGGTGGTTAGATTGGCAACACCGGAGGAATACCCAACGCGATTGTTGGACGAAGCCGCTATCGCGGAGAAAAGCCCCACCACCTATTAATCTATTAAAATGTAACCTCAACCACTTTATCAGAGTGGATCGTTTAGCAACAAATAATTAGGTTACCAAGCCATGACATCATCATCCGTTACAGATT
>JBBQCU010000096.1:0-9384 GCA_038319065.1 Methylococcales bacterium | reverse complement strand
CAGGTGTCCGGCAAGAATTGCCTGGATTTCCTTAATTTTGCCTGGATTGCCGCTGGCCAGAACGATTTGTTGTGATGATGAAAAAGTCATTATAAATAATTTTCCAGTGCTTCCTGCTGTTTTTCCAGCAATTGCTTGATGCCTGCGCCTGCCAGCTCCAGCATCGCATCAAGCTCTTCTTTCCTGAACGCATGACCCTCAGCCGTGCCTTGCACTTCAATAAAAGCAGCGGCGTCATTCATCACCACATTCATATCGGTTTCGGCGCTGCTGTCTTCGGCATAGTCCAGATCCAATACGGGCACACCGTTATAAATACCCACTGATACCGAAGCAACCTGCCCATGTAGCGGGTTGGTTTTGATCAATTTGCGTTTCAGCATTTGTTCTACCGCCAAAGACAAAGCGACGAAACCACCGGTAATTGACGCCGTACGCGTACCGCCATCTGCTTGTATCACATCACAATCAATAGTCACCGTATGTTCACCCAGCGCCTTTAAATCAACCGCGGCCCTTAGGGAGCGGCCAATCAGGCGCTGAATTTCCAAAGTACGGCCACCCTGTTTGCCATTACTGGCTTCGCGTCCCATCCGGCTATGTGTGGAACGGGGCAACATGCCATATTCAGCAGTCACCCAGCCTTCACCTTTGCCTTTAAGAAAGCGGGGGACATTCTTGTCAACACTGGCCGTACAAAGCACTCGGGTATCGCCAAACTCGACCAGCACAGAGCCTTCCGCATGTTTGGTATAACCACAGGTAAATTTTATATCCCTGAGTTGATCTGGATTACGTCCGCTTGGTCTCATGTGTGTTCCGCTAAAATGAAAACCGCACAGTATAGCTCAATTGTGATCTACTCGGTTAACATGCATTAAATAACTTTAACATCTTACTCCCTCTCCCTCCGGGAGGGGGTAGGGGTGAGGGAATATAATACTCAAGTTATTTCATGCTTGTTCCTAAAGTGAAAAGATGCAAGTCGCAAATTACAGGTTAGAATGTTATTTTTTTGAAACTATTATTCAGCGCGAAGCACAACAATCCCTCTCCAGCGGGAGAGGGTAGGGTGAGGGGGTATCTAAAAATGCTAAATGCTTTTTTAATTCTCCTCTCCCCAGCCCTCTCCATCAGGAGAGGGGGCAAGCTCTCATTGATTTGCGGGGTTTCGGATTCGCTGAATGTTTACCTTTTTTAACCCTGCATCCTTAACCTTCACAGGTGAATAATGATTAAAAGCATGACCGCTTATGCCGGCAATGAAGCAAGCATTGGAGATTCAACCCTAAACTGTGAATTACGTTCGGTCAACCACCGTTACTGTGACATCACCCTGAAAATCCCTGATCACTTGCGCTTTATTGAAGCCGATGTTCGCTCGATCATTGCTGCAAAAATCAACCGGGGCAAGATTGAATGTTCCTTAAGTTATAAAAAACAGGCTAAAGACGGACAAGGCTATAACGTTAATATCGATGCCGTAACCGCATTGCTTGCCGCAACCGATCAAATTGAAGAGCACATGCTGGCGCCCTTGTCATTTTCAGCCCTGGATGTGTTGGCTTTCCCCGGCATTCAGCAGGAAATGAACGCCGACAAAAGCCATCTTAATGAAGAAATCACCCATCTGGTCAAACAAACACTCGCCCAATTTCTGGAAGTCCGGGAGCGTGAAGGCGCACAATTAAAAGTATTGATCGAAGAGCGCTGCACAAAAATGCAGGGTTTTGTGGCCTTGGACAGTCAACGCATGCCGGAAGTCCTGTTGCTGATCCGTAATAAATTAAAAGACCGGATTATCGAACTGGTAGCACAACCGGACTTCGACCGTCTGGAGCAGGAACTGGTTTTCCTGGCGCAAAAACTGGACATAACCGAAGAACTGGACCGGCTGGATACGCACATTACTGAAGTGTTACGGGTACTGAAGGAAAAAGACCCCGTAGGCCGGCGGCTGGACTTTTTAATGCAGGAACTCAACCGCGAAGCCAATACCCTGGGCTCCAAATCATCAGACAAGGAAATGACGCAAATAGCTATTGAGCTTAAAGTGTTGATTGAGCAGATGCGCGAACAAATTCAGAATATAGAGTAAGGAATTTACGCTGGATCCCAAACTCCAGCATCCCATATATTAAAACACCGCCTCAAAAAATATTATTGGCAGATGCACTGAGCCCGATAAACCGCATTTTATTGATGCGAGAAAAGGTAGACTAGCATTCTACTAACCCTGTAAAACGTGTAATGGTGCTATTTGCTAGCCCGAATTGGTTATTTATCAACGATTTCTAAGGAAATAAAATGACAGGTTATTCCGTTAATTTGTTCTATAGCTATAGCCATGCAGACGAACTGCATAGAGAGGATATGGAAAAATTTTTAACCATTTTTAGAAAGGAAGGTGTACTTAAAGAATGGTGTGATAGAAAAATATTAGCGGGGCAGAAGATTTCGGATGTAATACATAATGAATTAAACAATGCAGATATTATTGTTTTTCTTGTTAGCATTGATTTTCTTAATTCTCCTGCTTGTAACGAAGAATGGGAACTAGCAAATTCATTAGCGAAAAATAATAAAAAAACCCTTATATCGATAATAGTAAGAGATTGTCCATGGCTTGACTTTGATAACATGCGCGATTACCTAGCACTTCCAACCGATGGAAAATTTATTATGTCATGGAATGATAAAGATGCTGCTTGGAAAGATGTGTATTCCGGCATAAAAAATGTTGTTAACAGCATTCGCAGTACATTTGATTTAAAAGATGATTTTAAAAACAAAATATCCATTTTGGAATTCTGCTCCCAATCTAGCGAATCATTGTTACTAAATGATCTATTTGTTTTCCCTAATTTGATAAAACATTCAGACTCAACTGAAGACGAAATAATTTTACGCAATACAACGGATATATTAAGAGAAAAAAAGACCATAATTTTAGGTGATAGCCAAAGCGGAAAAACAAAACTATGTAGCTATATTTTTTTAGAGCTTAATGAAAAAAATGTACCGGTGCTGTTAATTGATTTAATGGATATAGCTAATAAAAAGCCATCTATAGATATTTTTCAACAATGTTATTCAGATCAATATAAGGGTGATTTTAAATTATGGTTAAATCAAAATGAAAAGACTGTAATATTCGACAATTTATCACAATTTAGAAATTCACTAGAACACGTTATACTTGCTGAGAGTATTTTTGATAATGTTGTTGTGACAACTTCAATCGAAGATTATGAATCCTACTTTAAAGATGATACGAGATTATTAAAATTCTCATTTATTGTTATCAGACCTTTTACTCATATAAAACAAGAGAAGCTCATAAAAAAATGGCTTCAATTAAAAAGAAAAAATATTACTGAATATATTGAACATGGAGAAATAGACCAAATAGAAAACAATATAAACTCTATTATTATAGATAATAAAATATTACCGAGGTATCCTTTTTTTATATTATCAATACTTCAAACATATGAGGCCTTCATGCCTCAAGACCTTAAAATCACTGCATACGGTCACTGCTATTATGCGCTATTATTAGCCCATCTGATAGAATCTGGTGTAGAAAACAAGGACGATCCAATATCTAAATGTTTTAATTATGCGAATCACTTGGCTTTTGAAATTCATAAAAAAAATCCAGATTCTTTATTTATAACTCAAGAAGATTACAAAGTATTTAAGATAGAACACCAGAAGAGGTTTATTATAAGTGACTCATTAATTAATAGGTTACATGGTCATTTTGGTATAATTAAAAATATTAACGAAATAGGTTATAAATTTAGCTTAGCCTACAGTTATTATTATTTCTTGGGTCAATATCTTGCAAAATATTACAAGGAGAATAAGAGTCTGGTTACTAATATGATTGAAAATAGTTATAAAAAACATAACTCCCTATTACTTATTTTTACTATCCATCATGCTCAAGATTTAGAAATAATTGACGAAATTTTGCTACATACAATTTGCACCATTGATGATATAGAGCCAGCAACACTTGATAAAAATGAGACTAGAATATTTAGACAACTACTTTCTACTATTCCAAAAAGACTAATAAGCGAACAACCGGTTAATAAAGTAAGAGATGATGAAAGGGAGCTAAGAGATAAAGCTGAATATCAAGGAGGTAGGGAAACTAAAGAAAAAGAGAATGAAAGCAGTCAAGATTTTTTAAACCAGATTTATAAGTGTCATAAAAACATAGAAATATTGAGTCAAATATTAAAGAATAAATCGGGTAGTCTAGAAAAAAATAAAATAACTGAAATTGTTGAAATTATTTGTGATGCTGGATTAAGACTTGCAAAAATACTACTTTCAGAAGACATAAAGGTTGAAGAACTTATAGAGTACATACAAAAACAATATATGGCATCAGATAAGTTTGATGCTAGCAAATCTAAGCAAAGTCAACTAGACGACATTAGAAGAGTTGTTATGGCAAGAGTTTTCTTATGGGTGATGTTAAACTTAGAAAAAACAGTTTCATCAATCAATAAGCCTGAAATTAATGAAATTATTGAGGACATAAAAAACAGAAGAGATACACCTGCCTACGAGGTAATACACTATTTTTATTCATTAGATACCGCTAAGAAATTCGATGAAGATAACAAAGAGCTTTTAAAAACTCTCATCAGTAAACATGATGAAAAAAGCATGTTCTTTCTACATAAAATCTTATCGATCAGAACTCAGCACTACAGAAACACTCATGAAATGAAAGCTCCGATGGAACAGGCCGTATGTTCTCTTCTTAAAATTGATTACAAACCAAAGTTCGATAAACGAAATTAGGAAAAATAACTTTTATCGTTCCCACGCTCCAGCGTGGGAATGCAGCCCAAGACGCTCCAGCGTCGTCCTTCACCACAAATCGATATCGATTAAACCGGGCAGCCCTGTGTAATTAGCTGCACTCGAATACCGCCAATGCTCCGGCAAGCTCGCATAGCCGCGTTTTACAGGATTAGCATGAATGTAGTCCAACTTTTCCCGCATCATTGCCTCGCTAAAGACCAGCTCGGCATGAACGCCCTCTTGCCAGAATTGAAACTCTCGATCGACCTTGTGCGCACGTTTGGAAAAGCGCAATCGGGTTAATAGTCGTTCAACATGCTGTGCCTGTAGATAGTCGATAAGCTGACGCGCGGTAAAGACTTAAAACCGTGCACACAGTTGTTTAAATTCTTCGCTTGGGCAATAAAATGTAAATGGTTTTCCAGAACGACGTAACCGTACAGCCGCAAGCCAGCGTGTTCTCGTTGATAACGCCAGCAATCCAGCACGATTTGCACCGTCTCGGGACGGGTAAAAACGGGTAACCATTCCATGACCGTGCAGGTCAGAAAATGCGGTTTATCGGGTTCGGTTATCGTGTAGCGGCTTCTTCCCATAATAATTTTTGAGCTTGTATTTTAGTAGAAGAGACGCTGGAGCGTGGGAATGATAAAAATAACTCGGGTCAGAGTAAACTTAAATCTAAATTTATTCTGACCCGAGTTATTCCAGTTATTGTTATTCCCCTGACCACAGTTATCCCCCAGTTATTTTGCGTAGTATCTATTCGCTGATTTAGGCTGAAGGATTAACAGAGGCTTTGCGTTATTTTCAATATCATATACAATATTAATCATGAAATTCGTGATAGATACTAACGTGGTTTTGTCGGCACTTTTCTCAAAAAATGGTGCGTCTCATCAGTTGTTATATTGGCTGTTCCAGCAGGAACAACGGGTGAATGTTGTGTCGATACCGTTGGTGCTTGAGTATGAGGATGTATTGACGAGACCCGAAAACCTGAAAAGGTACCCTCATTTCACAAAGAATGAAATCGGCCTGTTCATTGATGATATTTGCGCGGTTTCCCGACATCAGAACATTTACTATTTATGGCGGCCTTTTTTGTCTGATCCTAAAGATGACATGGTGTTAGAGACAGCCTTCAACGGTAATGCTGATTATATCATTACCCATAATGTCAGCGATTTCAGGAATGTGCCAGAGACTTTTGCTATCCAGCCGATTTCTCCGGGCAATTTTTGGCGGCTACAGGAAAAATAAGATGAATTTTGCACTTAGAATCCCCGAATACTATAAGGCAGAGATCGAAAAGTTGAAGGGCAACGCCTCTATTAACCAGTTTATTGTTAATGCTATTGCTGAAAAGATTTCGGCTTTGAATACGGAAGCTTATTTGCAGGAACGGGCAAGTCATGGTTCGCGGCAACATGCTTTAAGTTTATTGGATAGGGTGGCGGATGTTCCGCCGGAAGACTATGATCGGGTTTAACCGTTCGCCTGCCTTAAATCGACAAGCCTGGTATGGTGCGCACCGAGCACCTTAAACTTTCGATTTGGAACGGGTTTGATTTATGCCACAATCTGCGACGCTCGATTCTTGTTTATATCGTTCCCACGCTCCGGCGCGGAAATGTAGCCCAAGACGCCCCAGCTTCTCCTTTCACCACAAATCTATATCGATTAATCCGGCAAGTCCTGCATCATTGCCTCGCTAAATACCAGCTCGGCATGAATGCACGCAAAGCCCGAAAGTTACCGTCCATGGCGCTGGATACTGGTATCCCTGCTGGTATGACGACTCTTGGACAGAGTTGTGTATAACGATGAGCGCTGGAGCGTGGGAACGATAATATTCCAGTGGACAGTGATTCAGTGGATTTGTTTAAACACCACTCCCAAACATTACCCGCCATATCCATAATCTGGAAAGGCGAAGCGCGGTGCGGGTATAAACCCACGGCGGTGGTTTGCTGCTGGTTATCGTCACCTGCCAGGGCATCATACACATTGGCATCCCCGGTTTTCATGCCCGTGCCCCAGGGATATTCCCGGCCGTCGGTACCGCGTGCCGCCTTTTCCCATTGCTGTTCGGTGGGCAGAGTGATCGTAAAGCCAAGTTGCGCGGAAAGCCAGCGCGTAAACGCCAGTGCTTCGTACCAGTCGACCGTTTCCCGTGGCCGGTTAGGTTGACTCCATCCCGGTTTTGCAGGTTCCGGTTTTTTTAAATCCTGCCATCAGCGGTCATCGCTATAACTGCCGGCATCGATAAAGGTTTGATATTGGCAATTCGTAATGGGGTAGCGGCTGATGAAAAACCGGTCTAATGTCAGTGTCTGTTTTGCTGAATCTTCGCCATAGATAAATTCGCCGGCCGGAATTTCCACCCAGTCTATATCGGGCAACAGGATGTTTTTTTTAATGACACGGGCTGGTTTGATGGGCTGTTCTTTGTGGTTTGGCCGGGCTGATTGCGCACTGTTTTGATTTTTAAATTGATCATATTTGCTGCATGCCTCTTGTATGGCTGCCAATAGATGTCGAAATGATTCCTCATCATCCATCGACTCCGGAAATTCCACTCTTTGTGTTGATTCCACTAAGCCCGGCAGATTATTTAAGCCCTCGCGGTCGGCTCCCGGCAGCAACACCGGAATGACATAAAATGCGCCGCCATTATCACGACTGTAAATGGCTGTCTGTATTTCAGTATTCAGCGACGGGTCTAATCCTTTAGCACCAATACATACCAGCCAAATTTTGCACAGATCATACGCTGTTCTAATTCCATTTATGTTACGCGAGACCCAAATCCAGTCCTTGTAATCCAGCCATGGTTCAATACCTTCCTCGCGCAATTGGCGCGCAAGTAGTTCGACTGCACCTTGGTCTTCCCGATTATAGGAAAGAAATATCTCAGGCTTGCTGGGTTCCAGTTTCACTATTTTTGCCGGTAATTTGATTATTCAGGGCTGCTAAATCATGCTGGATGAGCATGTCAGGCGATTATATCGATAAAAGTGAAGCCGAAATGCGTCATAAGCCGCTTAAAACCCAATCTAAAGTATGCGTGATACTAAGGATACAAAAGATAAGTGTTTGTGTAAACTGAACACCGGTTACGCGCATAAAAAATAATAATTGCCACCCTGCTTGAGTACTTTGTGTACTCCGGTTCTCACTTTGGAATAACCATGAACAGATCAGTTGATAATACGCAAAACAGGTTCCGGGCGAAACTTGAGAAGTTACTGGAAGAAACAGATATCGCATTTAATGGGAATAATCCCTGGGATATAAGCGTTTATAATTCAAATCTTTACGCAAGGCACAGTCGGATTAGGTGAAGCTTACATGGATGGATGGTGGGATTCTGACCAGCTTGATGAATTATTTAGTAAATTCTGTTCTGCACAAATTAAAAGTCGAGTAATGCTTGATCCTCAATCAATAAAAAGCGGGCTTTGGGCTTATTTCATAAACCGGCAAAGCAAAAATCTCGCTTCTCAAATAATCAGGCACCATTATGATATTGGCAATGATTTATACCGTTTAATGCTTGATGCCCGATTGACTTATAGTTGCGGGTATTGGAAAGAAGCAAAAACGCTCGATCAGGCTCAGGAGCATAAGTTTGATTTAATCTGCAGAAAACTGAACCTGCAACCCGGACAAAGCATTCTCGATATCGGCTGCGGCTTGGGGAGTTTTATGAAATACGCGGTTGAGAAATATAATGTTTCTTGCGTAGGAATAACGCTCTCCAGTGAACAGATCGCCCTGTGCATGCAAAAGCTATAGAAGGAAAATTTGTTATGGAGGATTGGCATAACTTTGGCGCCGATTACGACAAGACGCTTATGTGCTGGTATGAAAATTTTTCCGGAAATTGGGAATCTATAAAAGATAGCTATGATGACCGGTTCTTCCGGATGTGGAAATACTATTTACTTTCTTGCGCCGGGGCATTCCGAGCACGCGGCAATCAGCTCTGGCAGATTGTATTATCCAAAAACGGTGTACGCGGGGGATATGTGCCGGTACGCTGAACATCTAATTTGCTAATAAAAATGGGGCTTTCAATGAAGGTAACTTGGAAAAAAATAAAGCGCCATTCACAGATTTAACCTGGGAACGTGCATATAATTACTTGATGTTATTCCCCTCACCCAACCCTCCCTCCGGAGAGGGCTAGCACTCCGAATGATGGCTGCATAGATTTAGGTCATAGGGCAGGGGAGGCGATGTTACGGTTATTTCATGCAAGTTCCCTGGCTTGGAAATCGATCCAGGGCTTTGATAATAAACCACCACTGAAATCCTATCCCGGCAAGCACCGCTAAATGCAGAATTTCATGAGGGCCGAGTATTCCAGGTATTATTATTAATTTATGCTGGTATTCAATAATCGCGCCTACCGTGTAGCAAATACCGCCGATCACCAGCGGTCGAATAAAAGTAAAACCATAGCGTTGCCAAAGTTTATAGCCCATGAAAAGCCCCATCCATCCAAGCCCCAAATAGAAGGACAAACCTAGCCATTCCGGTATGGTT
>JBBQCU010000095.1:0-9449 GCA_038319065.1 Methylococcales bacterium | reverse complement strand
TTATCGACCAGATAGATATAAGACCCATGCGTGGTAAAAGGAATAGAACGACTCGCCAAATCGAACCCAGCAATGAACTGAACATTAATTTTCAGGCAGTCAGTTTTATGAGAAAACAAGCAGAATGAATAGTAAACTTGTTTCTGTTTTATCCTCTGTCTGCATAGTGTTAATCCTGCTTATTACCGGCGAGTGGTTTTTTGCAGCACGGACACAAAAGCATACCCTTAATTCAACGATTTCTGCTGAAACAAAAATATCACATGATGAAATGCCTACCATAAAGCTGACCCAACAATCCGAAGAAAGTTATGCGGATCTGGTGTCCAGACCCTTATTTATTAAAGGCAGAAAACCCGTAGACGAGCCCAGCCCTGAGGATGAAAAGACAGCAGCCACAGCAAATAACTTTGATTGGCAACTGAATGGGGTTTATTCTTCAAAAAAAGGTCTAGCCGCTTTATTCAGCCGTTCTACATCGAAGGTTCCTAAAGATAATTATCGAAAAATAAGCACGGGTGCTGATCTTGATGGCTGGAAGCTGACTGAAATTCAAAAGGATAGAGCCATATTAAAGCAAGGTGATCAGCAAAAGGAGTTACTGCTACGAAAACCAAAATTAAAAGATTTGTCCAAGAAACCAAAAGTACCCAATATACCCGACATACCCAATAGCCCCCAACCCGCGGAAGGCGAATTTGAGAACAATAATGAGTAATTATAAGAAAATAGCAACAGCTTCCTGCCTTGCGGTTGTGGGTTTATCGCTTGGCAGCTGTGAGTTAATAGGCCCCAGGCCAGTGGCCAAATTACCGTTGACTCCGGTTATAAAGGAGCAGCAGGATGTTGTTTTTAATGACCTGCAATACAAGCCACCCGTTACCGATACCAAGAAGCCAACGAGTGAACTGTTTCCCGGGACCAACCGTTTTGTACCCAGCACCGCACCACAAAACAGAAAAACTAAAAGTACAGGTACCGGCTCATACAGCCTGAATTTTGACGAAGCTGATCTTGGCGAAGTCGCAAAAGTAATATTGAGCGATATTCTCGGGCAAAATTATGTACTAAGCCCCAAAGTAGCTGGCAAAGTCACCTTACAAACAACTGAGCCCTTAACCAAGGAGGAATTACTACCTACCCTGGAAATGGTCCTACGCATGAATAATGCGGCGTTGGTTAAGGATGGCAGAATTTACCATATAGAACCGGCTGCAGAAGCTTTATATACTTCCAACCTATCCAGTAGCAAGTCAGGCTATCAGACCCGGGTTATACCTGTCAGAAATGTCGCCGTTCAGGATATTGCCGAAATTATAAAACCGCTGGTGCATGAAAAAACCATACTCAATGTTGATGGCGATCGCAATATTCTGGTGGCTTCCGGGACAGCTGATGAAATAGCCAGGGTGATAGATATGGTCGACACTTTTGATATTGATATGTTAAGAGGGCGTTCTTTCGGTTTGTTTCCATTGGCCCATGTAGACCCGGAAACCATCATTGATGAGCTTGAAGGTATTTTTTATCAAAAAGGTAAAACCGACGAGGCAGAGTTTTTTCAGTTTATTCCTATAGAGCGATTAAATGCCGTTTTGGCCGTTACCCATCAGTCACGTTATTTGGAAGATATTAAAAGCTGGGTAACCAGGCTGGATAGGGCCAACACCGCCACTGGCGGCGGTGTTAATGTCTACCATGTTCAAAATATGGATGCCGAGGAATTGGCGGGCACCTTGAATGAAATTTTCACTGGCGCCGCGCATAAAGATAAGTCTGCAAAGCTTGCACCGGGGAAAAAGGCATCTAGCATGAGTAATAAAAGTCAAAGTCCGACCAATACCGGTGCTGGCACTGGTACTCAGCCAACTATGCCAACCGGCGGTCTGGCATCCTTCGCCGTCAATCAGCCTGATGAAAATTCATCGGCAGATAATGCACAGTCCGGCAACCCGGGGGCTTTCGCCCTCAATCAGTCTAATAATAAATCATCGGCAAGTAATCAAGCCGCTGGAGAAGTTCATGTGGCCAATGTCGGCGAGGTAAGAATAATCGCTGATAAAGCGAATAACGCGGTAGTTATTGTTGCTACACCTCGGGAGTACGAAACGATTCTTCCAATCATCAAACAGCTCGATATATTACCTCTGCAAGTACTGATTGATGCGACAGTTGCCTCGGTTAAGTTGACGAATAATTTGAAGTACGGCATAGAATGGTTTCTAAGGCAAGGAAACACTACAATCGGTAGTAATTTAGGCGGTCAATCGGGATTTAGTGGGATTAACCTGGGAGATCTGGCAATTACAGGGGCTCAGGCCTTTGGGACGGGTGGACTTAGCGTGGTACAGAATTCGGGTTCCGTAAAAGCTATTTTGCATGCGGAAGCCGATAAAGGTAACGTTAATGTCATTTCATCGCCGTCTTTAATGGTATTAAATAATCAACAAGCGAAAATAAATGTCGGTGATCAAGTGCCCCTCCAAACCGGTACCTCATCGGTTCCTATCGCTGGCGGGGCGACTCCCAGCTTTGCTCAATCCAATACCATTCAATACAAAGATACCGGTGTCACCCTGGAAGTTACGCCCAGGGTTAATGTGAACGGTATGGTTGTTTTGGACCTCCACCAAATTGTCAGCGCAGTAGTGCCAACAACCACCGGTGTTACAACTACCGCTACCATTAATAAACAAGAGATTGAAAGTTCCGTGGCTGTACTGGATGGAGAAACGATTACGTTAGGCGGCTTAATTACAGATAACAACACTGAGAATAAAAGCGGGATTCCTTGGTTATATGAGCTTCCGTGGATAGGACCATTGTTTGGTAATACATCTTATACTAAAACCAAAAACGAACTGGTTGTCCTGATTACACCGCGGGTGGTAAAAAGCAAACTCGATTCCAGGCAGGTTACTAATGAATTCAAACGCAAATTGACCGGACTTTATCAAAATGTATCGCAGGATAATTATGAAACAACCCTGGACCAATAAGGGACGTTAAATCATTAATAATTGAGATGTCAGCTTCGTAGTCATGTAGCGTGGGCAAACGGCTTTTATTGTTTGCCCACTCTTGGTTAGAAGCTTAAAGGTGAGCAGAAGAACACTGCTCCTTGCAACAAAACATATTAACGCGTAATGACCTCAGTGCCTTTCCCAACTAACACCACATCAGCAGGACGCATGGCAAAGAGGCCGACGGTAACAACGCCGGTAATGTTATTGATGATTTGTTCCAGCTTGACCGGTTCCATAATATTCAGATTGTGGACGTCGAGAATCACATTGTGGTTATCGGTAATAACATTTTCCCGCCACACCGGCAGACCTCCCAGTTTTACGAGCTCTCTGGCCACATAACTTCTCGCCATGGGAATTACTTCAACCGGCAATGGAAAGGCGCCCAACACATCAACGCATTTGCTTTCATCGACAATACATACAAACTGCTTGCTGGCTGCGGCGATAATTTTTTCGCGTGTCAAAGCCGCGCCACCGCCTTTGATCAAATGCTTGTGAGGGCTCACTTCGTCAGCGCCATCGATATAAACATCCAGTGTACCGACGGCGTTCAAGTCAAATACAGGAATGCCGATTTTTTTTAAATGTGCGGTACTCACTTCAGAGCTGGAAACTGCACCCTCAATATCCGCTTTAAAGTCGGCCAAAAAATCGATGAAATGTTTTACCGTAGAGCCAGTACCTACGCCAATAATGGCAACATCTTTGATATAGTGTAAAGCGGCTTGAGCTACTTTTTGTTTTAATTCATCTTGTGTCATAGTGAGCTTCCGTAATATAGTAAATGGTGCGTGATAATACCGCAGAACCCGGCATACTTCAGCCGATTTTTTTAAAAAATGCCGCAAATATCAGCTTATTCCACTATCGTTCCGCTTTACTGGCGCAGTTAATGCACATATTGGAATATGGCACGGCGTCTAAACGCTCCTTGCTGATTGGCTCACCGCAAACCTGACAAATACCGTATTGACCATTATCTATTCTGGCTATAGCCTGATTAATCATTTCTATTTCTGTTCTGGCTGAATTACCCAAATAATCCATCACTTCATTATTCTCATTTTGTGACGCCTGTTCTGCAAAATCCTTTTCCAAAGGCACGTCCGAATGTCTGACATTTTTAGTGATCCTGTCCAGTCGAAGATTCAGCTCTTCAAGCATGTTAATTAAATGGGTACGGATTTCTTCATAATCTTTCATAATATTATTGCTCTTTTCTTTATAATGGAGTTGTTCTTGCCTCTTGCTCAATACTAACGCCGAATGACAATAACTGCCAACATCCTATCATTCCCTATGCAAAATGCCACACATCATCTTTTGGATTCAGCCAATCAGATTATTCTCGGTAAATCCCATAAAATACACCTGGCATTGTGTTGCCTGCTTGCGCGGGGACATTTACTGATAGAAGATATTCCAGGCGTAGGGAAGACAACATTGGCGCATACGCTGGCAAAATTGCTGGGTTTAAATTATCAGCGGATTCAATTTACCAGTGATATTTTACCGGCGGACATTATAGGGGCTTCCGTTTTTGATGCAAAAAATCTCGCATTCACATTTCATCCCGGGCCGGTCTTTAATCAAATGGTATTGGCGGATGAAATTAACCGCGCTACGCCCAAAGCGCAAAGTGCGCTTTTAGAAGCCATGGAAGAACACAATGTTACCGTTGAAGGCAAAACCTATCCGTTGCCCAAGCCTTTTTTTGTGATTGCTACCCAAAACCCGTCTCATCAAATAGGCACATTCCCCCTGCCGGAATCACAACTGGACCGTTTTTTAATGCGTCTTGAACTCGGTTATCCGAATCATGATGCAGAAAGACTATTACTCAAAGGTCAAAACCGGCATAGTTTGATTGAGTCCTTGCCGGTAAAACTGCAGCCGGAACAACTGCTTGAGATGCAGCATGCGATAACCGGGGTTCATGTATCCAATGCAGTGCTGGATTATTGCCAGGCCATCATTAGCTTTACGCGTGAATCACCTGACTATCATTGCGGCCTTTCACCCAGAGCGGGGTTGGCATTGCTTAATGCAGCGAAAGCCTGGGCGTTTATGGATCAGCGTGATTCCGTGCTTCCCGAAGATATACAAGCCGTGTTGGCGGCAGTTGCCGGACACCGTTTAAGATCAGGTAATAATGATTCTGCGGCGATAGTAGCGCCTATATTAACCGAGGTAGCTGTCCATTGAATACACTGTCTTTAAAAGAACGCTTTCGGCTTAGCCGTTTTTTTAGTGGAGAAAAAGCGATGGATAAGCCGGTAAAGTTAAATCAGCGGCGCATTTTTATTCTGCCAACGCATCGTGGTTTTAACTTTGCCATACTCATAGCATTGTTATTGCTGATGGCCTTTGTTTATAACAATAACCTGGTCTATTTACTGGCTTTTTTATTGGCCAGTATTTTTTTCATCACTATTTTGCACAGCTACAAATCGTTGGCCGGCCTGGTGTTGCAAAAGGGGCAAAGCAATGCGGTATTTGCCGGAGAAGCAGCAGGATTCGATATTCATATTAATAATCCGGTCGATGAGGAACGCTATTATTTACAAATTAAACTTGAAGAAGCTGAAAGCCTGACTCTAAAGCCGCAGAGCAAGGCGTGCGTCACCCTGTATTCTCCCACCCGAAAAAGAGGCTGGCACACGGCATGCACGGTGACAATCTCCAGTACTTATCCGTTAGGTTTATTTCGTGCCTGGACGCCTATCCGCTTTAACCTTAAGGCGCTGGTTTATCCAAAACCGTCTCCGCGGGAACTGCCTTTTCCGGAAACGCCTTCTTCCCTTGCCAGGCAAGGCTTTAGCCGGAAGGGCGCTGATGATTTTTACGGATTGAAGGAATACCAGCCGGGTGATTCGATCAAACATGTACACTGGAAAGCCTTTGCCAAAGGGCAAGGATTATTTAGTAAACAATATGGCGGTGATAGTTCAGCGGAAATCTGGCTGGATTACGATAACGCCCCCGGACATAACACTGAAGAACGCTTAAGCCAGCTGTGCCGCTGGGTAATTGATGCCGGTCGTGCAGGCATACCGTATGGTTTTTCTCTGCCCGGATTAAAGCTCTCACCAGATCACGGCTTATTGCACACCAGAAGGTGTCTGGAAGCGCTCGCCCTGTTTTAACAATCATGAACATTGCCCAAAACAAAAACATTCTGATTTTTTTACTATCCTCCATCGGGCTGATTGCTCTCCCGCATATTACGCATATTCCAATTGCTGTTTTCGCTTTTTTCTATCTATTGTTAAGCTGGCGTTTTATCGGTATCTGGAAACCAAACTGGCTACCTGATAAACTGACAATTTTTTTTCTGACTGTCTGCGGACTGGCTCTGCTTTATAGCCAATATCAAGGCATACTGGGGCGAGATGCCGGAACCCGCTTGTTTATTACCGCCCTGGCACTTAAGTTATTAGAGATCAAATCAGAGCGCGATCTGTATCTGATTACCTATCTGGCTTTTATTGTTGCGGCCTCGCAGTTTTTATATGAGCAAAGCCTGTTGATGGCAGCTTATATTCTTATTGTTTGCTGCGTACTGTTAGCAACATTGGTTTGTATCAACAGCAAAAAACCGCAAACAGGCGCGGCATTGAAAACGGCGAGCCTTATCATTGTCCAGGCCTTACCGGTAGCTGCGGTTATTTTTGTACTATTTCCCCGGGTTGAAGCGCCAAAATGGATGCTGTTCAACGAACATCATCAAGCTAAAATGGGCTTGTCCGATAGCATGGAGCCCGGCTCTATCAGCAATTTGGGCATGTTAGGCGAACTGGTTTTCAGGGTGAAATTTACCGGCGCATTGCCGCCCCCTGAGCAACGCTATTGGCGAGGGCCGGTTTTGTCGCGCACCGACGGTAAGCGCTGGACTCAAGTGCAAGACATGCGGTTCGGCCTGCTTTTAGATAATCCCGTTATTAAAGGACCGGCATATCAATACACACTCCTGATGGAACCACAGGATAAAAATTGGGTTTTTGCCCTGGATATGCCTGCAGAATTTTCTTTGTCTTTAAGCCGGAATGCTAACTATCAGCTCATTACCTCGGAAAATCCAGATAAACGCGCTGAATATAAAATCACCTCTTATCCCAACTACAATACGGGCTATATCACCCGCACCGAATTTAAAGATACTACGCAACTACCGGGCGAGCCATCCGTCAAAATTAAACAACTGGTCAAGCGATTACAGGGCTTTGACCGCACGCCCGAACATTTTATTAACCGCCTGTTAAACCATTTTAGAATAGAAAACTTCCATTACACGCTAACGCCGCCCTTGATGGAAGAAAACCCGATTGATACCTTTTTATTTGAAACCCGTTATGGATTTTGCAGCCATTATGCTGCCGCCTTCGTCTATCTGATGCGTGTCGCACATATTCCTGCTCGTGTTGTTACCGGCTATCAGGGCGGGGAGCTGAACAAAGCCGGTAATTTTCTGGAAGTACGGCAAGCTGATGCCCATGCCTGGGCAGAAGTCTGGATAGAGAATAAAGGCTGGGTTCGATTTGACCCCACGGCGTCCGTTGCACCGGAAAGAATTGAGCAAGCTATCAATATAGAGGAGCTTGTATCAGGCGGCCTCATCAGCTATGCATCTACCAGTGCGGCTGCGCAAAAAGCTTTCAACTTGCTAAAACAGGCTCGGCAACTGTGGAGTAATGTTGATTACAACTGGCAACGTTGGGTCATTAACTACGATAACAAAAATCAATCCGGATTCTTATCATCATTGGGGATAACCGACACCATAGCCATGGTTTACTGGATGGTTGGCATCATAGGCTTGATCACAGCACTGCTGAGTTGGCTTCTGTTACATCAGGAACAAAAAAACACCAGCCCGGTTTTGCGAGCTTATAATCGATTTTGCAAGAAGCTAGTTAAACACGGGCTATCAAGAGGTAAAGGGGAAGGCGTAAAAGATTTTGCCGAAAGAGTCAAAATAAAGCTGCCTGAACAGGCAGAAAATATAGACCAAATTACAGCCTTGTTTATCAAGTTACACTACGGCAAAAATGCAACCCGGAATGATTTGAAGCAGTTCGATAAACTGGTTGCAAGGTTTAAAGTTTATATTCGTGTGAAAGTGTGCTGACATTCCTAACGCTTTATGTCCGTAAAAGTGTTGACACAATATCACGGTTTACGTATCTCTTTACGTAGTCTTTATAGGTTATTAACGATGCAGCCATTGCTTTGTTCCAGTCGACACAAATAGCTACGGATTCCAATTTCGGATTCGGTCTGCGTATCTCATAACCGTGTTCTGTAATGCCAATTATTTCTCGCCCTGTCACAGTTATCCTCTTCATATTCTCGTCCCAAAGATTGCTCAAACTAATAGGCGAGGCAAAATGGAATTCAGTAATGGCATGGATACTGCCAAGCAGCCATGCGTCATTGGCGAGCAGAGACCAATTTGTGCTATTCAGAATACTTCCAATTTGGTCAAGCGAGTCTTCGGCTAGTATACCGAGGTTTTCTTTCATGATTTCATCAATACTGGGGAATGACTCATCAGACGGAATCCACGTATATTCTTCTTCACCATTATCTTTTCGGGTACTGACCCTGAGCGCAAGACGGCCAACAATTGTCACCCCAAAAGCAATAGTGTTACCATCAGCGTCTAATAAGGTCGTACCCTTCTTAGCACGCTGATAGATTTTAAAAGCGCTGTCGATATTTTGCGGCTTTAACGAGGCGTCAGCATAATAGTCTGTGCCGCAATTAAGCGCATCTAATTTGAAATCATCAAAATGCTCATACATATCAGGCTAGAGGTCGGATAGATTGGATAAATGTGCAAAAATAAGTTTTAGGGAATATTCTAACTGTTGCCTACAAGCGATCATCACCCCTTAACTATGAAGCATATCTATAAGAAACTCAATTCTTTTAACCAACTACCATGCTTGAGAGTATAGTGGATTTCCAATTTAACCGGAATTCTTCGTGCTTCCTCAACATGTACCTTTCTAAAATTATTCCTATCTTCATCAAATCCTAATCAAACCACCAGGTTTCCTTTCATCTTGACTCTGTAATCTATACCCAAACAAAGAGATTTGTTCGTAACGCTGGTCGCGATGGCTTTGGTGGGAAGCCTGGGGGCAAAGGCATTTATTACTGCTTAGCTTTGGATTAGTGTAGCTTTTATAAATTCCCCCAGCTTTATCATGAGGAAAAGACAATGTTAAACCTAACTACTTTACATGAATTCAATTTCAGATGGCCAACGGTGTTGCCAGGCGAAATACTGGCATTAACACTACTCATGGTTTTCGCCACACTGGCGACCGTTGAATTTTTCGCGCCTAGAGAAAAACTGCCAAAAAAACACTTGCGCCAGTCCTATAAAACAAACTTTAGCCTGTTTATTGTTAA
>JBBQCU010000094.1:0-9464 GCA_038319065.1 Methylococcales bacterium | reverse complement strand
GTTGCGCCATTGCAGGGATAGAAGCTGTGGGTTTTTTTGCGGGTGTTTGAGATTAATCTTCTTTCTGTTCGATTTTATCAAACCCGGCTTCCATTTCAGGATAGTCATAATCACTGCTTTCTTTACGCGCAAACATACGTGATAATACCAAGCCCGCTTCAAATAACATCCACATCGGTAATGCCAGCAATGTTTGCGAAATTGCATCAGGCGGTGTCAGAAAGGCGGCGATGATAAAGGCGGCAACGATTACGTAAGGGCGTTTTTCAGCCAGCGTTGCCGGGGTTACCAATCCTGTCCAGACCATAACGATGGTAAATATAGGGACTTCAAAACAAAGACCAAATGCAAAAAACAACGTTAAAACAAAATCCAGATACTTGGTAATATCCGTCATTACCGCGACACCAATAGGCGCTGCAGCCGTCAAGAAGCCAAATACCAGGGGGAAAACTACAAAGTAAGCAAAAGCCACACCCAGATAAAACAGCACCGTACTGGCAATCAGTAGCGGCAAAATCATACGCCGTTCGCGCTTATAAAGACCGGGGGCTACAAACGCCCAAAACTGATAAAGAATAACGGGAACAGAAATAAAAACCGCGACGACCAGCGCCAGTTTGAATGGTGTAAAAAAGGGCGATGCCACATCAATAGCAATCATTGAGCTATTTTTTGGCATGTGCTTCATTAACGGTCCAGCCAGAATGCTGTAGATTTGATTAGCGTAACCAGCAAGACCCAAAAACACCACTAATACGCATAAAATCACCTTTAACAGGCGATTACGCAATTCAATCAGGTGACTGATAAAAGGCTGCGCAGCCTCTTCGAAATTATTTTGGCTCATGTGGCGGCTTAACGTCTATTAAAGTTTCTTCCGGCAACGCAGCAAGCGAGGTTTTAATAGAATTTGCGGCTTCCGTTGTTTCGTTGAGCGCAGCATGAAATTCCTCCAAATCCGTCTGCTCTTTAAATATCTGGCGAAGCTCTTCGGCTTGCAGTTCCTGTTTGATTTCTGCCTTGACAGAAGCCACCATAGAGCGAGTTTTACCAATCCAGAAGCCTGCAAGCCGCGCCACTTTGGGTAATCGCTCAGGCCCTATCACCAGCAAACTGACCAAACCGATCATAATAAGCTCGGAAAATCCTACATCAAACATATCAGACTTTTTCGTTCTTCTTGGAAGTCACTTCGCCTTCAATGGGCTCATCTTCATTTTCGGCGTGTTTTTTGTCTTCTTCACCTTCTTTAACAGCTGCACGAAAACTTTTGATGGCTCCACCCAAATCCGCGCCTACATTGCGTAGTTTCTTTGTGCCAAAAAGCACAATAACGATGACTAATATGACTAATAATTCTTTAATGCCGATGCCCATTTCTTGCTCCAGTAATCTAATAATATTATTTGCTGCGTTGTGCCTTTTCATCCAGACCGGACAAGCCAAAACGGCGTTGCAGTTCCTGCAATACATCATCCGGCCCCAAGCCCTGATCCGCGAGCATTACCATACAATGAAACCACAAATCAGCAGTTTCATAAATAATTTGTTTTTTATCGCCATCTTTCGCAGCAATAATCGTTTCTGTCGCTTCTTCGCCTATTTTTTTCAAAATAGCATCCAGCCCTTTTGCATAAAGGCTGGCTACATAAGACTTATCGGCTGACTCCAGTTTACGAAGTTCCAGAATTTGGGCTAATTGTTGTAATACGTCGCTCATTTTTTTGTATAAATTTCTTTAGGATCTTTCACCACTGGCTCTACAGATTGCCACAGACCATCAACCAGGCGTCGATAAAAACAACTTTCACGTCCGGTATGACAGGCAATACCGCCTTCTTGTTCAATTTTAAGCAGGATAACATCCTCATCACAATCCAGAAACAACCCCGTCACTTTCTGCCTGTGCCCGGACTCTTCTCCTTTTCGCCATAATTTGCCGCGTGATCTGGACCAGTAAACCGCATAACCTTCCGCGACGGTTAAAGCTAATGATTCATGGTTCATCCACGCAAACATAAGTACTTTTCCGGTGTCGGCCTGTTGCGCGATAACCGGCACCAGGCCGTCTTCGGTCCAGCGTATTTTATCAAGCCAGGAATCGCTCATAAGCGCATCTCTATACCGCGTGAGGCCATGTGCTCTT
Organism: Methylococcales bacterium; assembly: GCA_038319065.1. GTDB lineage: Bacteria > Pseudomonadota > Gammaproteobacteria > Methylococcales > Methylomonadaceae > Methylobacter_C. The sequence continues at coordinate 7,315 of JBBQCU010000094.1, read as the reverse complement.
TGGCTTGTTGTATCGTGTATTCGGCAAAGTGAAAAATACTGGCTGCCAGTACTGCATCCGCTTTGCCTTCAATTACGCCATCAGCCAGATGATCCAGACACCCTACGCCGCCAGATGCAATGACCGGCACAGTAACTGCCTCACTAATAGCACGGGTAAGCGGTAAATCAAAACCTTCTCGTGTGCCGTCTCTGTCCATGCTGGTTAAGAGGATTTCTCCAGCGCCGTTTTTGACCATTTTTTTTGCCCAGCCAATGGCTTCTATGCCTGTCGCTTTGCGTCCACCGTGAGTAAAAATCTCCCAACGATCGGCTTCGCCTGGTTGACTGACTTTTTTAGCGTCCATTGCCACAACAATACATTGTGAACCAAAACGTTGCGCAGCCTCGCGAACAAATTCCGGATTTGACACGGCGGCACTGTTAATGCCGACTTTATCCGCGCCCGCATTGAGCATACGGCGAATATCATCCAATGTTCTGATACCGCCGCCTACCGTCAACGGAATGAATACTTCACTGGCCACTTGCTCAACGACATGAACAATCGTGTCACGGTTATCATGCGTGGCGGTAATGTCCAAAAAAGTGATTTCGTCCGCGCCTTCACGGTCATAACGTCTGGCAACTTCCACGGGGTCGCCGGCATCACGAATATCAACAAATTTAACGCCTTTAACAACGCGGCCATTATCGACATCCAGACAGGGAATAATACGTTTGGCTAAGCTCATGACACACAAAACGTTTGTGCTACTTTTTCGGCTTCGGCAAAATCCAGCGTGCCTTCATAGATAGCGCGTCCGGTAATTGCGCCCATAATGCCTTCGTGAGCCACGGCGCCCAGAGCTTTAATATCGTCAATATTGGTAATGCCGCCCGAGGCAATGACGGGGATTTTAATGGCCCGCGCCAATCGTGCAGTCGCCTCTACATTAACACCCTGCATCATGCCGTCCCTGGAAATGTCGGTGTAAATAATGGCTTCCACGCCATCAGCTTCAAAATGCTGCGCCAGATCGATCACATCATGCTTGGATAGCTTCGACCAGCCATCAATTGCCACTTTTCCGTCTTTGGCATCCAGGCCAACAATGATATGCCGGGGATATTCCAAAGCCATATTACTGACGAAATGCGGTTCGTTAACTGCCTTGGTGCCAATAATAACGTATTCCACGCCCGCATCCAGATAGGCCTGAATAGTCTCTTCATCTCGAATACCGCCGCCTATCTGCACGGGAACATCCGGGAAAGCGGCGACTATGGCTTTAATAATCTCGGCATTGACCGGTTTGCCGGCAAAGGCGCCATCCAAATCGACCAAATGTATTCGTTTCGCGCCGGCGGCAACCCATTTGCCGGCAACAGCCACGGGGTCATCAGAGAAAACCGTGTCATCGTCCATGCGTCCCTGGCGTAAACGCACACACTTTCCTTCCTTCAAATCGATAGCGGGTATTAACAACATAACTACTGAATCCTTAACAACTTGTATAAATTTAAACTTGACCATCCCAATGTAAAAAGTTGTTTAGCAGTTGTAACCCGACTGCCTGACTTTTTTCCGGGTGAAATTGTACGGCAAAAACATTATCCTGAGCCAAGGCACAGGCAAAAGCATCGGGATAATCCGTGGTCGCCGCTACCACAGAGTTATCATCAAGTATTGCATAATAACTATGCACAAAATAAAAACGGCTGTCTTGTGGAATTTTGTCCCATAACGGATGTGGTTGTTGATGCACTTGATTCCAGCCCATGTGTGGAATTTTCAAGTTATTGCCGTGGCTATCCGTTAACGCATCTGGAAAATGCACGACATGACCCGGAATAATGTCCAGCCCGAGGGTGTTGCCGTTTTCTTCGCTGTCTGTCAATAATGCCTGCATCCCCAGGCAAATACCCAGCAGAGGTTTCGTTTTGGCAACGCTTTGGATAACAGCCGATAAACCCGATTGATTGAGAGCCAGCATACAATCGCGTATCGCCCCGACTCCAGGGAAAACCACGCGATCTGCCTGCAAGATTACATCCACATCAGATACGATTTGCACATCTACTTCAGGGGCGGCGTGTTGTAAGGCTTTTGCAATTGAATGCAAATTACCCATTCCGTAATCAATAACAGCAACAGAAGACATAAGAAAATCAGGTTAAAAGTGAAAGGCACAAGGTACAAAACACAAATTATAGGGCTTTTTTCACCATTAACCTTGTGCCTTGCGCTTATTTATTTTAAAGACTACCTTTGGTTGACGGCATTATACCCGCCATTCGTGTATCTGCGGTAATAGCCATGCGGATAGCACGGCCCAAGGCTTTAAAAATGGTTTCGGCGACATGATGAGCGTTTGCGCCTTTCAAGCTATCAATATGCAAGGTCACGCCGGAGTGATTGACAAAGCCTTGAAAAAACTCCCTGAACAAATCGACGTCAAAACTGCCGATCATGGCTTTCGGGTATTTAACATCATAGAACAAGCCAGGACGGCCGGAAAAATCGATGACTACTCGGGAGAGTGCTTCGTCCAAAGGTACGTAGGAATGACCATAACGATAAATGCCTTTTTTATCGCCGATGGCTTGGGCAAACGCCTGACCTAGAGTAATACCGATATCTTCAACAGTGTGATGGGCGTCGATATGCAAATCCCCTTTGGCATTAATTTCCATGTCAATCAGGCCATGCCGGGCGATTTGATCCAGCATGTGGTCGAGAAAAGGCACGCCCGTTACAAACGTGGCTTTACCCGTTCCATCCAGGTTGATTTTAATTTTAATTTGGGTTTCGAGCGTATTGCGCTCGACTTCGGCAGTTCTTTGAGTCATGGTTCTCAAATATGGTGGGTAGATTAAACGGTGGGCAGTAAAGAATTGCCCACCCCACAGTTAATCAGGAAAATATCCTTCATCCCTTATTTGATCAAGTGTCCAAGGGCATTTTACTGGAAATATACTTTCTTCTAGCATTGTTTGTCTAGATACTTCAACTATTGCCAATCGATAAGCATTATTTAACAGACCAAGTAATTGAGGTTTAAGCCCAGGATTATCATTAATGACATCTTCTAAGTTAATACGCTGGCCTTTAATCGTTAATGTCCAACTACGGCCACGCCTGGCAGGCTGATATTGCCATTTGAGAAGATGAACGAGCAATACCATTAATCGGCTTTGCAATTCCCGCTTTTCACTTCTGCCCATTGTTTCTATTTCCTCAACAAGGTTAAAAACGTCTAACTCATTAAACCGTCCTGCCCTCAACAATTCAGCTTGTTCACAGGTCCAGCTGTAAAAGTCATTTTGATAATCATTCATTGAGAAACCTCTTTAATGTGTCAATGATATTTTTCTTATATTTAAAAAATATCTATCACGATATTGGTATCAAGGGCCATTTTCTCTTTCACCATTCACCTTCAATTTTATTGAATTCATTATCAATTGTTGTTCGCATGGCTTGAGCATCATCATTATCAAGACAACCTGCAAATTGCGTGACAGGGTTTTTTCGCTTAGGTTGAGTTTGTATATTTTGCTTAACCAGTTGTAAGTTTTCAGTGAGTTGCGACAATGTTGCCGGATTATCAATTGATTCTATTTCAGCAATAAGTTGTTGTTTTACCATCATTGTTCTTACCTCGTGATCATAGCTAGGTGCGCATTGTGTACCATTTTCCAAACACCTTCCCAATACCAACAAAGGTACGCGATGCGTACCCTACTGGACTCTAAAACCGCCAACGGGCGGCGCGTCCCTTTGACCAATTTGTTAGCTGTTTTTAAGCTTTGAATCCAAATGTTCAAACATCCTGATAGTTTGTGATACGGCGTTCTGTAAATTAACTCTTTGAGGTTCATTGGAAATCAAAATATTGCCAGAATCAAATACTAGAAAACGCACTACATCCATGCAATACAAACTAAGTTTTGGCATACTCTCCGTTTCCAATGACCAAACATCTAGTTCAAAATGAATGATCCTATTTCTAATAGTGTTTAGCTTTTTTACAGCCTCTGTGTGCTCTTGTTTTGCCTCAAAAGCTTTGCTACCCACATAACATTCCATAATGCTCTTTTTCTTAATTCGCTTATAAAGGTCTAAAAAATTAGCGAGTTTTGTTCGTGGTAATGGCTGCTTATTTTCATAAGCTTCAACCCATTTTTTATAGGAATCTTTAGTCATTGAGTGAAAGCCATTGCCTTGTTTTAGAGCAGAAAGCATTATATTTTGCATTGAGCTATGTAGCGCAATCACTACCCACTTCCACCGATAAACATCTTTCTCAATAAGCGATAGGTTTTCCATTACAAGTTCGAGCGAAGAAACCGCCTCACTTAATATATCTGTGGATAAATATTCTGCCATTGCTTCAACTTTTCCTATAAAAATAAACTAGATAGAGAAAAATGCTAGTTGTAAGGTTTGTCAAAGCTAAATGGCTCCTGTTCTAATCAAATTCCGCAACATAGCGTTGTATGACGAATAATTTTTTAGCAAGCTCTGTTGCTCAGTTTTAGTGGTTTTGGTTTGCCAACGTATTACGCGCATGAAAAACTCAATATACATATCCGCATCATCTGACGAATACCCATTATTTGCAGGCAAATCAGTGTTCCATTGATCGGGTTCACCCCAGCGAGGTTCTGTTTTTCTCAAATCGTGAGCCCATTTGTCCATTGCATTGTCAATTTCATCCTGACTTTTTCCCATCTGCTTAAGCTTGGTTAATTCCATGAAAATAGGCATTTCAAGGAAACGGAACCATAGTTCTCGCATTAAAAATGTCTGGTTCCAATAGTTACGTATATCTTCAAGAGATAATCCTGCGGCTAACCTTTTTTCAACAAAATCTTTTTTGGTAGCTATAAGTTTGTCACCAATGTCCTCTGCGTACATCGCAGCACCGTATTTAGATTCCAATTCGGCTTTTGCAGAATCAAACATTTGGCGAGCCATCTTTTTCGCTTCTTTCTGCCCAATAGTTGTAGCATATGGCAACATCATTACCTCCACTTGCTCCAAATGCCATTTATCTCTAGCAGACATTCCAAAACCGAACATAGTATTTCTCCGTTAAATCATGGCATAGAATTATAGGGTTAAGCAGGTAGGTTTTAATAAAACCAAAAAACCTGCAAAGGACAAGCTAACTATAATTAGACATCCTAATGGACGCAAAACATTGCGCCATTTGTTTGCCTAACATTTCATAAAAAATAAAATAACAATTATTTCAATAACGTCTGCAAATTTATCACATCCTAAAACTAATGCAACAAGCTCATAGACCGGGTGGGAGCGATAGTAGAAACCTAGCATTCGTGACTTATCAGCTTTTACTCTAAAATAGCCGCTTTATTAAATCATCACGACTGATTAAAAAGTGTTTGGCAACCTCATTCAATACCGCCGAAAACGTCTCAACTTTTAAGGGATTATGTTGTGAATGGTAATATGATGCTCACCATTTTGCTGTGTCGTTAATCGAATATGGCAACCCGTTTGACGACTGACTTCATAACCCAACTCAGCCAGTTTATTGGCAAGTTCGAGACCTGAATAATCGCGTGGCAACTTCATGCTGCTATAACTTCTTCGCGGACAAAATGCAAACGTATTATGTTAGGTTTATTTGAAGGTTCAAAATGACAGTCCACCGCATCGCGTAATTTTTGGTGCAAATCATTTATATCATCGGCTTCGGTAAATATAGAAGCGTCCAAAGCCCTTGCTAAATAACCACCTTCGGGGGCATCTTCGATTAAAAATATAATTTCATTCACGCTTATTTCTCCTTAGTTCTGTAGGTTGGGTTAGGCGATAGCCGTAACCCAACACATCGAAGCTCAAAATGTTGGGTTACGCTATCGCTAACCCAACCTACAAAAAATTCCTTTCGGGCAACCACAAGGGATTGCCCCCTACAAATTTAACTCTTAGCAGCCCTCTTCCGCTCATTTTCAGTCAACAGCTTCTTACGCAAGCGTATGGATTTTGGCGTAACCTCAACCAGTTCATCTTCAGCGATAAATTCCAGAGCCTGTTCCAGAGTCATTTTCTGAATTCTTGCCAGCACCAGACTTTCATCCGTCCCTGATGCGCGAACGTTGGTTAATTGTTTCGGTTTGCAGGGGTTGACGCATAAATCATTGCTGCGGGAATGTAGGCCCACCAACATGCCCTCGTAGACTTCATCGGCATTGACTAACAGCAATTCGCCGCGTTCCTGCAAAGGATGTAATGAATACGTCACGGCTTTGCCTGCCACCATTGAAATCATCACGCCGCGCTGGCGATTCCCCACTTCACCCGGTTTCATCGGGCCATAATGGTCGAAGACATGGTAAAGCAGCCCGGAGCCTGAGGTTGCCGTCATAAATTCGGTCTGGAAACCAATCAGGCCGCGGGAAGGCATCATATACTCCAGACGAATACGGCCTTTGCCGTCAGGCACCATATTGGTTAAATCACCTTTACGATCGCCAATTTTTTCCATGATGGTTCCCTGGTGGTCTTCTTCCACTTCAATGGTGACCATTTCATAGGGCTCGCACTTTTTACCATCAATTTCTTTAATGATTACTTCCGGACGCGATACGCCCATTTCAAAACCTTCGCGACGCATGTTCTCAATCAGAACGGACAAATGTAATTCGCCACGGCCTGATACTTTAAATTTATCAGGGTCTCCCGTGTCTTCAACTTTTAAGGCGACGTTATGCTGCAATTCTTTATCGAGTCTGTCGCGTATTTGCCGGGTGGTGACAAATTTACCTTCTCTTCCGGCAAAGGGTGAATTATTGACCTGGAATGTCATGGTCACGGTAGGCTCATCCACCGATAACGGAGGCATGATTTCTACAGCATCGGGATGACAGATGGTGTCGGAAATTTCCAGCTTTTCAATACCGGCAAAGGCAATAATGTCTCCGGCACGTGCTTCAGGCACTTCAACACGCTCCAGGCCATGAAAGCCAAAAATTTGGAGCATACGGCCCTTTCTTTCGACACCTTCCCGGTTAACTATGGTCAATGCCTGATTGGGTTTAATGCTGCCGCGCTGAATGCGGCCAATACCAATAACGCCGACATACGTATTATAATCCAGGCTGGAAACCTGCATTTTAAATGGGCCGTCCATATCAACAGGCGGCGGACTGACTTTTTCGACGATCGTTTCAAATAACGGGGTCATATCGCCTTCGGTTATGGTGTGCTCCAAACCTGCGTAACCATTGATTGCCGATGCATAAACGATAGGAAAATCCAGTTGTTAGTCGGTTGCACCCAAACGATCAAATAAATCAAA
>JBBQCU010000093.1:0-9531 GCA_038319065.1 Methylococcales bacterium | reverse complement strand
ATTGATTCATATAGAACGCTGTTCATATTATGAACACCTATTCAGTATACGGCATGACTTGTTCACTATACGGCATGAAGCGTTCATATAATGAACAAGCAATTTAATTTTCAGCTTTCCAGTTTCGCCATTCATCGGTAGGTTTTTGATCGTTAAAATCACGGAAGGTAAGCCGCCACTTTCTCGCCATTTGCTTGTTAAAATGGCCTTCCAGCATCAGCTTAATAAAGCCGTGAGCTTCTAACTCCCTCAATGCTTCGTGTGCTTTGCCACGACTACAGCCTACCCGGTTCTGAGCTTCGGTAACGCTGTAAGCTATGGGTTCATACATGCGCCAATGGGTTTGCATCAGGATCAGCAATTTAACCGCATTGCCGCTTAATTTCTCGTAAGCGGCAGAGCGTATCATTTCGACATCTTGGGCGATGTATTGCCTTTTCTTAAGCGGCTTTGCCATCTTAGCCGCCTAAATCGGATAAGTCCGCCATGGCTACACCTTCGCCAATAAAACATAAGAAACCACACGATGCTTAGCCTTGCCGGTGTCGACGGTTTCCCAGTGGGTCTTGATGTTATGCCCCAATGCTTTAAGCTCAAAAAGGCGCTGTGACGGGTTCATAACATCCAAGTCCAAACGTGCCAGTAAGGTGGTAAGCGGGCTTGATTGCAGGTGCGCTAAAATCCGGTTGCGTTGGCTTTCAGCATTTATCGAGTAGTTTTTTTTGGTCATTGGATTTTCTCCCCGATAACACCCAAGAACCTATCCGCCTGCCCCATAAGCAAGGGCTTACGATCTTCATAGCTAAAACCTAGCTCAATCAAGCTGGTGTTCTGCATCTGGAGCTTATTCATCAATTGTGATTCGGCGGCGGTCAAGCCATCCCGAACACTTTCGATGTTGCGAACCTGCTTGAATTTCTTGGCTGACATGCCCGTCACCAAGCGATTGATCAAGTCGCATTCATTGCTAAAGTGGTAGAGCTTAAGGTCTACATGTGCCGCCTGGATTGCGTTTGTCAGCGGCAAGAACCCTGTCCTTAACTCAAGCCGGTGTTGCTTGCGTTGTTGTTCTTCTTCAACTCGGCTTTCAATCCATTTGTCCAGGTCGTATTCAAATTCGACACTGCACCAACGTGCAAAAGACAATGCCAGCTTTTTATGAAGCCAAGTACCTTTATACTTTCCACCTTGAGTTGTCCTTACTAAATTTGCAAAGTGAATATTCTCCCTTTGAGAAATTAAGTCGCAATAGGTTTGGGCTTGTTCTGTTTTCAGCCAGTCGCCGGGTTTTTTACCAAACTGAGCGGCAATCGTCGTCGCGTTAAAGAACATTTCATTGGTCATCTGGAGCATCGATACATCAGCCATAACCTCAATGTTATTGATGGCAACAATTTCATATTTTAATTTTGTTGACGGGTTCATGCTGCACCGCCAAGTTGCTCAACTAAGGCGCGTATGTCTTCTACTTTCCAGGCGGTCGTTCTCTCGCCCAATTTATAAGAACGGGGGAACTTGCCCGATTTCACGCCATTTAAAAACGTGGTGCGGCCTATGGGGATTACGCCCGGCGTATTATTTTTTGGATTGCCTACGATCTGCCAGATTCTAACAAATCCGGTTTGCGGTAGCGGTAGCGGTTGCGTCGGTCTTAAATATTCGGCTTTTAAATAGCCGGGCTTAAGTGGGTGGATTGTTGCGGTTGTCATGTTGTACACCTTGAATGCTTATGGAATCAAAGTGTATTTTGAACGGGTAAAAAGAGCCGATGACCGAACTCGGTTATAACTTGGCCGATTCGGTTATGTTTCTTGCCGTTACTGGCTTGCAGACTATAAAAGTTTTTTGGCTTCGGTTAAATACTTGCGGATGGTGTCATCATTAATATTAATGCCGTGCATTTGTAGCTTTGCTCTTATGCCGTTTTTATCGCCAGTAGCAGTGTTTTTATTGGACTTTGGATCATAGCTATAGGCATGAATCGCCATGCCGATAATCAGCTTTAACATGGTGTTGCGCTCGGTTTCGGATAAGTCTGATGTGTTGGGGGTGCTGCAAGTTATTGTGTTCCTTTCTTGCTCATTATTGGCAATAAGCTGCTCAAATGCCCTTAAGGCATCGGTGCGAACAACAAGAATGCTATCTTCAGGCAAGTTGCCAGCCTCGAAATAGTTGCCTCTCTTGTTCCAATCAGCCAAAATTTGATAATTCTTATGAGCCTTCATTTTACGCAAGAGCAATATTTTTTCTTTTCTAGGGTTATTGATTTTGCTCAATTCAAGCCGCCGGAGCTTATCCACCTGAACCTGCCATTGGGCTCGATAACCATAATAATCATCGTAATAATTATTGAAACTATCTTGGAGTACGCAGATATTATCTTCGTTTCGGGCTACGAAACAACCATCTATACTGATTAGATCGACGGAAGGCCCTCCAGTCAATTCATGATATTTGCTTTGAACATAAACAGTTTCGCCGCCGATCATTGGCAAATCCCATACACCTTCAATTTCTAAAATGTCATTATCGGCTTCTCTCGTTAGAAATTTTCCTTCATCAATACGTGTAGCCAGCATAAGCTTTTCTTTAGAAAACGGCATATCAGAAAATTTAAATTCAGGAGGATATATTCCTTGCTTTACTGAGTTTATTAGCTCTTCTTCATCAAAATACACTACTTTTTGCGGTTTGACATAAGCATGATTAACGAAATTTACTGATATTGTTAAATGCCTTTCTAATGCTAGCAGTAAAATATCAGCTTCAGTAACTTCTTCTCCGCAAACCCCAGTAAGATGGCTGGAAGCTTCTGATAGAGTCAACCATTTTTTCAGCTTGAACAGTTTTGAAGGGCTTGAATTAGTCAAAAATCACACTCCGTCAAAGTGATGAGCCGTCCTGAAAGGGAATAACCGGAAACGGGGGACGAATCCCGCTTGTAAGCCGCTAAGCCTATCCGGTTAAATTTGATTATACCTTTTTAACCCTGTTTCTTAAACGCAATCACTTGCGCCCCATTTTTCAAGCCGTCCAGGTAATCAGCCCAGGCTTGCATCATTTTTCGTCTTTCATCCAGGTATTGAGCGCGATTGTAAGCCGCTCTGACTGCATCCCTTGGCGCGTGTGCTAATTGCCGTTCTATTGCATCGGGTGACCATCCTTGCTCATTGAGTAGTGTTGATGCTGTGGTTCTGAATCCGTGCGCCGTCATAACGTCGGAATCATAGCCAAGCGATTTAAGAGCCGTTCTTATGGTGTTGTCTGACATCGGCCGCCCATCACCACGGCTAGAAGGAAAAACGTATTGGCCGCCGCCGGTTAATGGCTGGATTGCTTCCAGTATCGCCACGGCCTGAGTAGGCAAGGGCACGATGTGATGAAAGTCTGTTTTGCTGATATATGGCCGCCATTCCCGCGCCACCAGGTCAACGTCTGACCAAAGCATTTGACGGATTTCGCCGGGTCGCTGGAATAGTAACGGCGATAACCTGAAAGCCAACTGAACAACAAAGGTGCCTTGATAATTGCTTATATCCCTGAGTAATTGCCCTACCTGCTTAGGGTCAATAATGGCCGCGCGGTGCTTTGCCTTTTGTGCGGGTATTTGTTTCGCTACAGGTTGCGCCGGGTCGTAGTCAGTGCGGTTATGCACGATGGCAAAGGCAAAGATTGCGCTTATTTCACTATGTAGCCGGTGTGCTGTTTCCAGTTGGGACTTATCAATAAGCGGCTTGAGCGTCGTTAGTACATCCGCTGATTTTATCGCGGTTATAGGCATATCGCCAAGGATAGGAAACGCCAGCCGTTCAAGCCTGCTCGTTTTCTTAATATGGGTGGTTTCGCCGGTTAAGTGTTCGATTGACTTTAGCCAGTCACACGCCGCGTGTTCAAAGCTGCCCAGGATAGGCAACCCCGCCGATTTCCGCTTCGCGTTCTCAATATCAACCTGCCTTGATTGCTTGCTTTGCTTTTTGGCCTCGCTTGGGTCAATACCTTTGGCGATTTGTTCGCGTGCTTCTTCTGCTTTTCGTCTTGCCGCTTCTAAAGTGTTACTAGGATAAATGCCCAGTGCTAACTTTTTCCGCTTGCCGTCGAAAGTGCAAACGAATTGCCACAATTTAGAACCACTGGCTTTAATGAGTAAGTGTAGCCCGTCGCCGTCGCTGATCGTGTAATCTTTTTCTTTTGGCTTGGCTGCCCTGTATACCGCGTCTTTATTAATGCTCTTAGCCATTTTGTTACCTCACTGTTACCTTTTTTTGAAGCACTATAGCAAAGGTAATGATAAAAGTAACACCTTAGTGTGAATCTGGCTGTATTTCGTTGTACTTCGTTACACAATAAAAAACCCGCCAAGCCTTATGACTTGCGGGTTTTTGTACTTCCTTGAACCTTGTTAAATCCTTAATTGGTACCGATGGCCGGATTTGAACCGGCACGACTTGCGTCACCACCCCCTCAAGATGGCGTGTCTACCAATTTCACCACATCGGCATAAACATTTAAAATAATGTTAATTATTTTTTTACTGCTTCTTTACCGGCTTTAGGCGCAGCATTATTTTGGTCTTTAATCGTCTTCATTTCTTCTGCCTTGGGTACCACAATATCCTCTATTTTAGCACCACTAACCGGTTCAGCTGGCTGTTCAGTCGAATTGGGTTCAGGTACTGCAGGCATTTCTTCAGACTTTATTTCAGGTAATACGGGATTTGTGTCAACGCTTTTTGCGCCGCCTGCTTCAGGAAGACCCGATGTATTTTGCTGAGTTTCAGGCGCACTCATCAGATCAAAAGCTTTACCTTTGTTTCCATTTATCATAGCCAGTCCCAAGCTGGTTAAAAAAAACAAAGTGGCCATAATCGCTGTGGCTCGAGACAAAAATGACGCTGCGCCCTGGGCACCAAAAACAGAACCAGCTGATCCAGTGCCAAAAGCAGCACCTGCATCGGCTCCTTTACCTTGCTGCATTAATATCAGGCCAATAATGCCTAAGCCCAAAAACACATGAATAACGATAATTACCTGATACATGAAAGTCTAAACTGCTCTAAATCGAATGATATATCTTTAAAAAGGATTCCGCATCCAACGAAGCCCCACCTATTAAGCCGCCATCTATATCCGGCATGGCAAACAAGCCTTTCGCATTATCCGGCTTGGCGCTACCGCCGTATAAAATTTGTATTTTATCAGCAATGGCCTGATCTTTTGCAGCAACGTACTGACGAATATAATGATGAACTTCCTGTGCTTGTTCATCGCTTGCTGTTTTTCCTGTGCCTATGGCCCAGACTGGTTCATAAGCTATCACTGCTGCGTTAAAAGCGGCTATGCCTGCTAAATTAATAACGGCATCGAGTTGCTCATTAATAACCGCAAAAGTTTGATCCTGTTCGCGCTGTTCCAGCGTTTCGCCAACGCACAATATGGGAATAATGTTTTGCTCTTGCGCCTGGCAAAAACGTGCCGCCACTGATTCGTTGGTATCGCCGTAAAAACTGCGTCTTTCTGAGTGCCCTACGAGAGCATATTGGCAATCAAACTCTTTCAGCATGGATGCTGAAATTTCCCCGGTATAAGCGCCTGACGGCTTATCCGCAACATTTTGCGAACCTAATGCTAATGGTGTGCCTTTAACCAATTCACCAACGCAAGGCAGGTAAACATAGGGTACACATACCGCAATATCCGCATGATTTGACCCTAACCCGGCAATAATGCCTTTTGCAAGCAACTCGGCACTCGCACGAGTTCCATTCATTTTCCAATTTCCGACAACTAGAGACCGACGCATCATCATTACTCCCACATAGAATCAAACCGCCTATGATATAGGCTAATAGATTTCAATTCAAGCCCCTATTGCTTTCTTGACATCTTCGGCCAACTGCCGAGCATAATTATTGACCACATCTGCTTGCTCACCTTCTACCATAACACGAACTAATGGCTCTGTCCCTGATGCCCTCAGCAACACCCTGCCTTTGTCTCCCAGCTTTTCTTCAACAGCACGCACAGCCTTTTGTATAGCCTCGTTGGTATCCGGATTGACTTTATGAGTTGTTTTGATATTGATCAAAATTTGCGGATATTTTCGCATTCCGGACTTTAATTCATGCAAGCTCTTACCACTGTCATGCATTTCAGCCATAATTTGCAATGCGGAAATAATCCCATCGCCTGTTGTGGTTTTATCCAGGAAAATAATATGACCTGAATTTTCCCCGCCCAAAATACTTTTATATTCACTCATCATTTCCAGCACATGGCGGTCACCTACATTCGCTCTTAACAGATCAATTCCCAACTGTTTAAGTCCGTGCTCCATGCCTAGGTTAGTCATTAATGTACCCACTACGGGCCCCGACATCCGGCCTGCGTCTGATCTGGATTTTGCAATAATATAGATGAGCTCATCACCATCAACAATTTCACCTTTATGATCAACCATGACCAGACGATCACCGTCGCCATCCAAAGCAATGCCAATGTCCGCTTGATGAGCCAATACCGATGCAACCAGCTTATCAGGCTTGGTTGCGCCACATTCATCATTAATATTAAGCCCATTCGGCTCAGCGCCTATTACAATGACTTCAGCGCCCACCTCGCTAAAAACATGCGGCGCAATATGATAAGTGGCCCCGTGAGCGCAATCGACAACGATTTTCATGCCGCTAAAATCTAATCGGGTCGGGATACTGGCCTTACAAAATTCAATATAGCGGCCCGCCGCATCTGCCAACCGTTTTGCCTTGCCCAATTTTGAAGACTCTACCGTCGTCATTGGCGAGTCGATATAGTATTCAATCTGTTGCTCTGTATCGTCAGGTAGCTTCGCACCCTGCACTGAAAAAAACTTAACTCCATTATCATAATAAGGGTTATGCGAGGCACTGATAACAATGCCTGCCTTTGCCCTTAACGTACGGGTTAGATAAGCTACACCAGGCGTCGGCATAGGCCCTAACAAGTGGGTATCTACGCCTGCGGCGGTCAATCCAGCTTCCAGCGCGGATTCGAACATATAACCCGAAATACGGGTGTCTTTTCCTACCAGAACAAAGTCATGACTTTCATTGGCGAATACCTTGCCGGCTGCCCAGCCCAGCTTTAATAAAAAATCCGCGGTTATAGGGGGCTCACCTACTTTTCCTCTAATGCCGTCCGTTCCAAAATATTTTCGTGTCATAATTCTAAAATTCGCTATCTGGATAATCTTGAAACCTCTGCCCTGCAAAGATTACTGTAATACTTTACTACTATGCAAAGAAGCTAAAGGCAAAACTTACTTCTTGCACCTTACTTAGGAATGTGAACGAAATAACTTGGGTATTATATCCCCTCTCCCCAACCCTCTCCCGGAGGGAGAGGGAGTTAGACGCTCTAGGCTCTCCCGGAGGGAAAGGGAGTAAGATGCCCAACTTATTTCATCCACGTTTTTCATGTATGTTCCTTAGGTCAGGTACATAAAAAAAGGAGAGGCATTCCGCCTCTCCTTTATTGTCAACCTTAAAAAATTTTAGCCTTGCTCAGCGGTCTGACCTATAGACTTCTCGATTTTTTTTTCGGTCTTGACTTCATCAGTTTTCACATCGCCGCGCGGCGGTCTATCATCCCAACCTTCTGGATCCCTAACTGGCCTACGCGCCATCAAATCGTCAATTTGATATTTGTCAATTGTCTCATACTTCATTAATGCAGCTGCCATCGCGTGCAGTATATCAATATTTTCTTTTAGCAAACGTTCTGCACGTTCGTAGTTTCGGTCAATAAACGAGCGAATCTCTTCATCAATAGTATGAGAAGTTTCTTCAGCAACCGTTTTATGCTGTGTTACCGAACGCCCCAGAAACACTTCGCCTTCTTCTTCACTGTATGACAAAGGGCCTAAACGCTGAGATAATCCCCATTTAGTCACCATATTTCTTGCCAATTCAGTGGCCCTCTCTATGTCATTGGAAGCGCCGGTACTGACATGCTCCCAACCAAAAACCACTTCCTCGGCAATACGCCCGCCATATAAACTGGAAATCATACTGTCCAGCTTTTGTTTACTGGCACTATACTGATCTCTTTCAGGTAAAAACATGGTGACACCCAGCGCGCGGCCCCTGGGCATAATGCTGACTTTATAAACCGGATCATGTTCAGGCACTAACTTGCCGACAATGGCATGACCTGCTTCGTGATAAGCCGTCATTTTCTTTTCTTTCTCATCCATGACCATAGTGTGCCTTTCAGCCCCCATGATCAATTTGTCTTTGGCTTTTTCCAAGTCTGACATATTAACGACGCGCTTATTCATTCTGGCGGCAAATAAAGCAGCTTCGTTAATCAAATTAGCCAAATCAGCCCCGGAAAACCCTGGCGTTCCTTGGGCGATGTATTTAACCTCTACATCCTCAGCAACCGGCACCTTTTTCATGTGGACATTAAGAATCTGCTCACGCCCTCTGACATCAGGCAAACCTACCGTGACTTGACGATCAAATCGTCCAGGCCGCAATAAGGCCTTGTCCAAGACATCCGGACGATTTGTTGCAGCGATGACAATAATCCCTTCATTACCCTCAAAACCATCCATTTCAACCAATAGCTGATTTAAGGTCTGTTCGCGCTCGTCATTGCCACCGCCTAAACCAGCTCCCCGCTGACGACCCACCGCATCAATCTCATCAATAAATATGATACAAGGCGCATGTTTTTTGGCTTGCTCAAACATATCCCTTACACGAGAAGCCCCAACACCTACAAACATTTCCACAAAATCAGAACCGGAAATAGTGAAAAAAGGCACTCTGGCTTCACCGGCGATCGCTCTCGCCAACAAAGTCTTACCCGTTCCCGGCGGTCCAATCATCAAAGCTCCCCTTGGAATTTTGCCGCCTAATTTTTGATATTTGGCCGGGTCTTTAAGGAAATCGACCATCTCTACTACTTCTTCTTTGGCTTCATCGCAACCAGCAACATCAGCAAAAGTTATTTTAATCTGATCTTCTTCCAACATCCGCGCTTTACTTTTACCAAAGCTCATGGCACCACGGCCACCCGCGCCTCCTCCCTGCATTTGCCGCATAAAGAAAACCCAGACAGCAATTAGAAGTAACATTGGCCCAAAGGAAACCAGCAACTGCATAAGCATCGAAGGCTGTTCAGGTGGAACCGCTTTAATGTCTACGCCATTTGCCAATAAATCATCGATCATGTGTGGATCGTTTGGCGCGTAAACCCTAAATAGCTGGCCACTTAGATTCTTGCCTTTAATAACATGTTCATCAATTACCACCTGCTGCACCTGACCCGCTTTCACAGAGTCGATGAATTGCGAATAGGATAACGATGAATCGGCCCGCTCTCCTTGTGAGCCAAAATTATTAAAGAGGGACATCAATACAACAGCAATGACCACCCACAGGATTATATTTTTTATCATATCATTCAATTTACACGCCCTAGGCCCGAACGGCTCTCGGTTTAAAAAACTGGCTAATTATATCAGGTGTTGACTTCCCTGACCGTCGTT
>JBBQCU010000092.1:0-9573 GCA_038319065.1 Methylococcales bacterium | reverse complement strand
AAAGGGTTTTGTTAAGTAGATTGTAAATGTTTTCTAGTAGAGTGAGGTTCTATTTCTGTCATTTTTGCCTTCCTTTATATTTTTTTAGGTAGAACAAATTATATCATATTCAATGAGTTAGTTCTTAACTTAATGACATTGGGGTCAACCCATGGGGTAATGAATTAATCATTTCTCAGCAACACTTTCTATTTCTCTGAATGATTAAATTCCCACGGATTCAAAAGCTCAACACCAGTACGCACAAAGTCATCGGTATTTCTGGTAACTACCGTCATGCCATGAACCAGGGCTGTCGCTGCAATAATGGCATCTCGAACTGTTCGAGGATCAGGCACGTGTAGCTTGGCGCAACATTGCGCAACAGCGAGATCGACGTTAAGAATGCGTTCTGAAAACGCGGGTAATACATGCGCGTTAAGCCAGGAACGAAGAACGCCTCCTTGTGCAGGATCCCTGCGTTCAACCAGAAGCACGCCTGTTTCGAGCTCCAGGATAGTAATCGCCGATAAAAAAAGTCTGGTAGCAGAGACAGAGTTCGCCCAGCTCACGACGTTGTTATCTGCTTTTCCGGATTTTGCTTTTCTTAATTCAGATATAACGTTGGTATCCAGTAAGTACATACCAATTATGATAAGTCTGCGGACTGGTAAAGTTCTTTGCTTAAACGAGGCGGTTCAAAATCAATGTCGGCAGCATCCGGCATGGCCAGTAACTCGACAATGCTTTCTTTTTTGTCCGTGAGTTTTTGGTATTCCTCGATGGTCAATAAAACATGAGACGGATGGCCCCGGTCAGTTATAAAAACCGGGCCATTAACAGCGGCTCGTTTGATTTTGCTAACATCCTGATTAAATTCTCTGCTGGAAACGGTGGTGATACCCATATAAAACCTCATTGATGAAAAATAAGTAGTTATGTTGCTACATAGTATATCGCACACTATGCAGTTAAAGTAGCTTTCTCGAAGCTGATAAGTTTTACAGCGTTACAACCGGGAACGGGCCCTGCGGAAGTTGCTCACCTCGGCAGCCCAAGCCAGGGAAACAGAACAGAAACTGACTCACTTGCGCTTCAAGGAAGGATTGACCTATTTTTTGACAATACTGGATGCCGAATTGCGTCAGTCACAAGATCAGGAACGTCCGGACCAGAGCGAAACCACCACAGCGACACGACGCTGGCAGCGCTTTAAAAGGCTTTGGACTCCGGTTGGGAGTGGAACATCGATTTGGGTAAGATATAATTGTTTAACACAGGAACATATAAAACGGAGATAATAGTAATGATATTTCAAGGTATTGAAGGCTCCATCTCTCCGTGGTTGTTTTTTAGACATAAACGAATTTTTCTCTAACCCAAGCTATAACATTAACTATAGTTCCAGGAGTAGCTCATGACTGACATAAGCCTGATTGCAATGACATCGATTATCACGGCGGGATTAACTATAGCCATAGGTAGTATCGGGCCCGCACTTGGGGAAGCCCGTGCCCTTGCTCAAGCCTTGAGTGCCATCGCCCAGCAACCGGACGAGGCCAACACCATTACCCGAACGCTATTTGTAGGGCTGGCGATGGTTGAATCAACGGCCATTTACTGTTTGGTTATCTCGATGATTCTGATCTTTGCCAATCCTTTTTGGGACTATGCCATACATCAATCCGGAGGGTAACTTATGCAGATAGACTGGTTTACTACCGGCGCCCAAATTATAAACTTTCTGATATTAATCTGGTTGCTTAAAAAATTTCTTTACCGGCCTGTCATCATTGCCATGGAAACTCGTGAAAAAAATCTTGTTATGCAACGGCAATTATTGTCAACTCATCAAGCCGAAGCGGAACAACTTAAAAAACACTATGAATCCCGGCTGCATCAACTGAACGTTGAGGAAGATAAAATCTTGACAGAAGCAAGACAACAGGCGGAAACCGATAGGGCCATGCAACTCTTGGGTCTGAGTGACGAAATCCAGGATAAAAAAAACCAGTTTGCAGAAGAAATGAACAAGCGACAACAGGAGTTGGGTACTGTAATCAGCAAGGTTATCGCTGAAAAAGCGCTTGACATAAGCAGTAAAATACTATCAGGGCTTGCCGATCAGCCCCTGGAACAGCAGATGGTAGAGCATTTTTTACGATACTTGACGGATTTGCCTGATGATGAACAGGTTTTGTTGCATAAGTCGATAACAATTGATAGTTCAGTAAGAATCATCACCCGTTATCCTTTGGATGAAGCCCTATGCCAAAAAATTCGAAGCTGTTTGGATAAATTATCCACTGGTTGCAATATCTTTTATGAACAGAATGATCATTTTGTTTGCGGAATTGCTTTGGAAGTTGGCGGGAGAAGGTGGGAATGGAATGTGGATCGTTATCTGGTAGAACTTGAAACCGAGTTGTTGAAACCGGTTAATCATCACGCATGAATGACATTTTTCAGCAATTATTACAACAAGCCTCAGAACATATCGATATAATTCTGCAAAATGACAGCTTTACACTGCGGGAGCGGGAAATCGGTCGAGTTCTGCAGGTGAGTAGCGGAGTGGCGCACGTAAATGGTTTACCAGGTACGAAAGCCATGGAATTGTTACGGTTTGAGAATGGCGTCATGGGCATCGCCTTTAATCTTGATCCGGATGAAATAGGGGTTGTTCTGCTCGGTGCAGAAGCAGACCTTAGTGCCGGTAGTAGCGTTGAACGAACGGGTAGAGTTATTGATATACCGGTTGGCAAAGCATTGCTGGGACGCGTAATCGATGCACTGGGTAAACCGCTGGACAATGAAGGCAGTTTGCAGGCCGGGTTGC
The DNA here is from genome assembly GCA_038319065.1 of Methylococcales bacterium. Lineage (GTDB taxonomy): Bacteria > Pseudomonadota > Gammaproteobacteria > Methylococcales > Methylomonadaceae > Methylobacter_C. The sequence goes on along the minus strand of JBBQCU010000092.1, from coordinate 6,755 downwards.
GCTGGCCGATAGAACGAGAAGCAAGGCCAATCATTGAGCGGGCGCCGGTTACAGAACCCTTGCAAACCGGTATCAAAGTCATTGATGCGCTAATTCCCATAGGCCGAGGGCAGCGTCAGTTGATTCTGGGAGACCGTCAGACAGGAAAAACCGCAGTTGCAATTGATACCATGCTGAACCAGAGCGACAAAAAAATAATTTCTGTTTATTGTGCTATTGGGCAACGCGGAACAGCGGTAGCTAAGGTTATTGATCGTCTGCGTGAAGCAGATGTTCTAAAAAACAGCGTGGTGTTAGTGGCCACTGGTGAATCAACGCCAGGATTACAATATATAGCCCCCTATGCCGCCGCCAGTATTGCCGAATGGTTTATGGATCAGGGCGAAGATGTGCTGGTGATTTATGATGACCTTACTCGCCATGCCCATGCCTATCGTGAGTTGTCTCTATTATTACGCAGACCGCCAGGACGTGAGGCCTATCCGGGTGATATTTTCTATTTGCATTCGCGTTTGCTGGAGCGGGCAACCCATTTAAAACCTGAGTATGGCGGTGGTAGTCTGACGGCGCTACCGATTATTGAAACCCAGGCGCAGAACCTTTCGGCCTATATTCCAACCAATCTGATTTCAATTACCGATGGTCAGGTTTACTTATCGCCAGTACTTTTCCAAAAAGGCAACTTGCCAGCGGTAGATGTTGGTAAATCAGTTTCCCGTGTTGGCGGCAAGGCTCAATTACCCGGTTATCTTGATGTGTCCGGCCAGTTGCGGCTGGCTTATTCCCAGTTTGAAGAACTGGAAACCTTTGCCCGCTTCGGTACCCGCCTGGATGATGCCACTCGTCACAATATCGAGCGCGGACGCAGGGTAAGGGAAATACTGAAACAGGATGAAAGCACACCACTTTCAGCTTTTGAGCAGATTGTTGTTTTGATAATGGTTAATGAAGGTTTATTCGATGACATACCCATAGCAGGCATTAAAAAAGCGTGCAATAAACTTTCCAGCGCATTAACCAATCAGCTAAAGAATCAGCAGAAAAAAATCTATAGCGGTGAGCGTTTAAGCCCTGGAGACAAGGTTATATTGATGGATTTTGTCCGTTCTGTTCTAAACATTGACATAACTACAGCTCATGCATACGCTTGAAGCGTTGCAGCGGGATATTGATTCTGCTAGTGATCTTCAGTCTATCGTGCGTACGATGAAGGTACTTGCAGCAGTCAGCATACGCCAATATGAACGGGCTCTGGAGTCGTTGACGGAGTATAACCGTACCGTTGAAATGGGCTTGCAGGTGGTTTTGCACAATCACCAAATAACGACAGCCTGGCGTCAACGGAAACAGTTGCCGTGGACAGGCGCCATCGTTTTTGGTTCCGATCATGGCTTGTGCGGCCGTTACAATGGAAGCATTGCTGCATTTGCCTTGGAAAAACTGGATAAGGCCGGGCATGATCAACGCAGCCGCCGTATTTTGGCAGTGGGCGCGCGCGTTGATGCTTCCTTGCGGGGCAAGGGGCAGGACGTTGAAGAGACTTTTTTCGTACCGGGTTCTGTTGCAGGCATTACCGCCACTGTCCAGAAATTACTCTTGCAAATCGACAACTGGCAAGGTGAAGGTGTCGAGCGAGTGCTTCTTTTTCATAATGCTCATCATGAAAGAAGCACTTATTCTCCGAAATATAAGAAATTGTTACCATTAGATCTCCGTAGCTTTAATCACACCCATACAAAACCTTGGCCATCCAGATCACTGCCCCTATTTACGATGGCTAGTGAACAGCTATTAAGCTCTTTGATCCGCCAGCATCTTTTTATTGTGCTGTATAGCGCTTGCGCTGAATCCCTGGCAGGTGAACACGTCAGCCGATTAATATCTATGCAGGTAGCTGAAAAAAATATCAAGGAGCGACTGGAGTCTCTAACGGCTACTTTTCGTCAGCAACGCCAGAATCAGATTACCGAGGAATTGCTGGATGTGGTATCAGGATTTGAGGCGTTGGAAGGTAAGCAGTGGTAATTTTATAATTTGCCATTCCGTTAGATTTGTTCATAAAGTCTTCAATCTGACAAATAATATTCCACAGTGGATACAACCCGGATTTTTTTTATATGGGGATTGTTTTTGTCTCTTGGATTTATCTCAAATTGTCCTTGAGAGGCTTTTTTGATTTTGCCCAATTTACTATTGGAATCCTCGGCAAATTTCAGAGCCACTTCGCGTGCCTTTGTGGTGGCTTCTTGAATCATTTCCGGTTTTATCTTGTTTAAACCAGTAAAAATATACTCGGTCTGATTTTGGTAATCTCCACCGGTAAAGGCTATTCCCTGCTTGCCTAATTCCGCGAGTTCGGTCATTAGCTTGCGAACCAGGTCTACTTTAGGTGTGTATACGGTGACGGTTTGAAGGGCGGTATATCGAAACTCTGTCTTGGTAGTGTCATTATACTGCTGAGCGAATTTGTCTGTAATGGATGGCGTGGAGGCTGTAATTTCAGCGATATCAATCCCTTTATCAACAAGAAAATCCTTGATTTTTTTAGTGCTGGCATCAATTGAAGCATATAGACCTCCAAGATCATTGCCGGCCTCAGTGAAAACAATTGGCCAGATGACTATATCGGCCGGAAGCTCCCGCTCCGATAATCCTTTAACTGTGACGCTACGCTCATATTCCTTGAAATGGATTGCTGCGGCAGCGAGTTGATAGCCAAGTACGCTCAATCCCAAAAAGATGGATATGCCCAATAAAAATGCACTGACTGTATTTTCTTGTTTCATGATTTTCTCCACTGGCCCCAAAGTAAAATATACACACTGTATAGAGCTATCAATTTAGACGGGTTGAAACGGATTTTTTTGATTTTTTATCAGTATTGATCAGCCAACTCCGAGTCATCGGTGTTCTGTTTTTTTTATCAGTTGAGCAGTTACTTAGGTTAATCTGTGAATCTGCGGCAATGTTTTTTTTGCGAGATATTTTTTTCTTTTTCGTTAGCGGCATTCTTTCTGGAAAAGAGAGCCCGTAAATAAAAAAAGCCCATCATAAGAGGGGCTTTATTAAAGTGTTATAGAAAACTTCAGTTTTTACTTTTATCAACAATCTGATTTGCTTTGATCCAGGGCATCATACTACGCAGTTTTTCACCGACTACTTCAATAGGATGCTCGGCATTCAAACGCCGTCTGGCGGTCATTTCAGGATAATTGGCCATACCTTCCATGATAAATTTTTTCGCATATTCACCGTTTTGAATGTTTTTCAATGCTTGACGCATTGCCCAGCGGCTTTCTTCGTTGATTATTTTAGGGCCGGTGACGTATTCGCCATATTCAGCATTGTTTGATATAGAATAGTTCATGTTGGCAATGCCGCCTTCGTACATCAAGTCAACAATCAGCTTTAACTCGTGCAAACATTCAAAGTAGGCCATTTCCGGTTCATAACCGGCTTCAACCAGCGTTTCAAAACCTGCTTTAACCAATTCTACCGCGCCGCCGCACAATACCGCTTGTTCACCGAACAAATCCGTTTCTGCTTCGTCACGGAAGGTGGTTTCAATGATACCTGAACGGCCGCCGCCAATAGCATATGCGTAAGACAGGCAAATAGCCTTGGCCGTGCCTGAAGAATCCTGATGAATCGCAATCAAATCAGGAATACCACCGCCCCGCACAAATTCAGAGCGCACGGTATGGCCAGGTGCTTTGGGTGCAATCATGATCACGTCCAGATCAGCCCTGGGTACAACCTGGTTGTACAAAATAGAAAAGCCATGAGCGAAGGCCAGGGCAGCACCTTGTTTGATATTCGGTTCAATTTCAGCTTTATACAATTGCGATTGAAACTCGTCAGGTGTCAGGATCATGACTATATCTGCACCGGCGACGGCTTCATGTACGTCTTTAACGGTTAAGCCCGATGCTTGTGCTTTGGCAACCGAAGCTGAGTTTGCACGCAAACCAACCACAACGTCAACGCCGGAATCTTTTAAGTTGTTAGCATGGGCATGACCTTGGGAACCGTAACCGATGATAGCTACTTTTTTAGCTTTGATGATAGATAAATCGGCATCTTTGTCGTAATAAACTTGCATGAGTTTTCCTGTTTTTTTGAGTTTAAAATAAATAAATTAGATTAGAGGTGCAAGGTACAAGGATGCGGTTCTTTTGACCTTGAACCTTGAATCTGATGATTATAAATGCAATCCTTTTTCTCCTCTGGAAATGCCGGTCGGCCCTGACCGGACCACTTCGATAATGGTGTCCGGGTCTATAGTGGCGATAAAGGCATCGAGTTTTTCTGAAGGGCCGGTCATTTCAACAATATAGGTGGTCGGCGTCACATCAATAATCTTGCCGCGATATATATCCGCCATGCTTCTTATTTCTTCGCGCATTTCAGGTGTGGTTTTTATTTTAACCATCATGAGTTCACGTTCAATATGTAATGATTCGGCTAGATCGATCAGCTTAACAACGTCAATCAACTTGTTCAGCTGTTTGGTAATTTGCTCTATGATTTCTTCACTGCCACGGGTGACCAATGTCATTCTTGACAAGCTGGGGTCTTCGGTAGGTGCTACGGTTAGTGACTCAATATTGTAACCACGCGCGGAAAACAAACCTGCCACGCGTGATAACGCACCGGACTCATTTTCAATCAGGATAGAAATAATGTGTCTCATTACGCCAATTCCCTGTCTGTAGATGTGCCTAGGGCGACTCTTAATTTCATATCATGATGGCCTTTACCGGCTTCAATCATTGGGTAAACATTTTCAGTTCTGTCGGTCATGACGTCCAAAAACACGGTACGATCTTTCATGGCAAAGGCTGCTTCCAGGGCCGGCCTGACTTCCTCGGGTTTGTCTATACGCATACCGACATGTCCATAAGCTTCCGCCAATTTGACAAATTCCGGTATAGTATCCATATACGAATGCGAATAACGGCTTTCGTAAGAAAATTCCTGCCATTGCCGGACCATGCCCATATAACGATTGTTCAGGTTAATAATCTTAACCGGTGTTTTATATTGCAAAGCGGTCGATAATTCCTGAATGCACATCTGAATGCTGGCTTCACCCGTAACACAAGCAACATCCGCGTCAGGAAATGCCAATTTAACCCCGATGGCTGCCGGCAAACCAAAGCCCATCGTACCCAATCCACCTGAATTTATCCAGCGGCGCGGTTTGTCGAAAGGATAGTATTGCGCTGCCCACATCTGATGCTGGCCTACATCTGAAGTCACATAAGCATCGCCTTTGGTGACTTCATACAATTGTTCAATGACATATTGCGGTTTAATCAAGGGACTTTCACGATCAAAATCCAGGCAGTTGACTGATCGCCATTGTTCAATTTGATGCCACCAAGGCTCCAAAACCTTTTTATTGGGCTTCTTATGGCTTTCCTTGATCAACTCAAGCATTTGTTCCAATACCGGTTTAACGTCACCGACAATAGGAATATCGACTCTAACTGTTTTGGAAATAGAGGCAGGATCAACATCAATATGAATGATCTTGGCGTAAGGACAAAATAAATCCAGCTTTCCGGTGACACGATCATCAAAACGAGCTCCAATAGCAATAATCACATCGCTTTCATTCATTGCCATGTTGGCTTCATAGGTGCCGTGCATACCCAGCATGCCGATAAATTGCTTGTCAGTTGCCGGATAGGCGCCCAACCCCATCAAGGTATTGGTAATCGGATAGCCCAGTGTGCGGGTGAATTCGGTCAGTTCTTTACTGGCTTCACCTATAACTACACCGCCACCTGAATAAATGATGGGTTTTTGTGCGCTGAGCAATAAATCAACCGCCTTTTTAATCTGACCCTTATGTCCGGTTACTACCGGATTATATGAGCGTATAGATACTTTTTTCGGATATTTATAAGGCACTTTGATGTTTGGGGCGGTTATATCTTTGGGCACGTCAACAACTACAGGGCCAGGGCGCCCCGTAGTGGCAACATAAAATGCCTTTTTAATTGTTTCAGCTAGTTTGGTCACATCCTTGACTAGATAGTTATGCTTGACACAGGGCCGGGTGATACCAATCATATCGACTTCCTGGAAAGCATCGCTACCGATCACTGGTAACGATACCTGGCCGGAAATGATAACCATGGGAATTGAATCCATATAAGCTGTAGCAATGCCGGTTACTGCATTGGTGGCGCCAGGGCCCGAAGTAACCAGGACCACACCTGGTTTTCCAGTGGCTCGGGCATAACCATCAGCTGCATGGGTTGCACCTTGTTCATGCCGGACCAAAATGTGTTTGATCTCATCTTGCTGGAAAAGAGCATCATATAGATGCAATACTGCCCCGCCAGGATAGCCAAAAATATATTCCACGCCTTCGTCTATTAGACTTTGAACCAGGATTTGTGCGCCGCTTAGCTCCACGCTAACACCTCAATAAATAGGATGATTTTTCGATTAATTCGATTATATTCGTTTTTTAAATTCAATAATAAATAACTTGGTTTTTAAAAAACAGTTGGATGACATACTTGGGATAATTGTTTTTTTGACAATATAAGATTCCCCATTTTACTAGGTTCTTAATAAAATTGTCATTATCTCTCTTATCCTTTTTAATATATTAAAGATTATCTTGCTAACGAGCTGAGGCGGCAACCCGGTATTAAACATGTTGTACTTATTATTACCTCGGTCAGCGATATCGATACCACCGCGCTGGAAGCCTTGGAGACTATCAATCATGCTTT
>JBBQCU010000091.1:0-9578 GCA_038319065.1 Methylococcales bacterium | reverse complement strand
CATGGACAATATAAGGGAAGTAGCGTTGGCCATGGCCGAATAAAATCACATCCAGGGGATAGATAGGCTGTAAAGGGTTAGGGATTTTGTTGTTTAGATAGCCCTCTCCCCGGTCCTCTTCCAAAGGGAGAGGGGGACAAAAGCTGTCCTCTCCTTCAGGGAGATGAAGGCAAACTCCGGAGTCCGCGATCTTGTCGAATTGGGCATTAGACGCCGATACCGTAGGAAATTGCAACACGAACGGATGCGGCGCCGCAGTGTATTTACGCATTTTTTCGGCATTGGCTGGCGGAGGGGTTTCAAACACAACACTGTAGGCGCAGACATTTTTCAGCAGGCACCGGTTACAGGGCGTGTTACGCACAACGCATACGGTCTTTTTTAGTGCATGTCCAAAAGCGCCACGCCACGCAGAGCCTGGGAAATCGGGTAAGCGTATTGCACTTTCAGTTGAGAAGTAAAACCGGTAGGTTTTGATGGGAATCATAGGTTGAGAAATTGGCACTGGATACCTCCTTGTTATTAGTTTAGCCAAGCTATCAGTTGAGATCTGTATTGGCAAGCTTTTGATAGGGAAAGTTAGTTGTTGAAGTTATTTCATGCACATTCCCAAGTACAGCAAATAATTTGCTTAGTGTTGAGTATATAATAATGGTTCTGTTAATAGACTCTTCATAAATCAACGGCATAAATCGCCCAAATGCAGTGCTAATCTTTAGTCTTCTTTTGTTTTACGATTGTTCAGGCTTATTACCAATCATCACAACACACACCTACTGCCCATGAATTCTCAACCGGAAATAACCAAGTTAAATAATTTGATTTTCGATAATCGCTTCATCCGCGAATTACCCGCGGATACCGAAACCGTCAATAATCGCCGTCAGGTTGTTGGTGCTTGTTATTCGCAAGTATTACCAACGCCGGTAGCAAATCCGCAACGAGTGGCTTATTCCCGTGAAGTCGCTGAACTATTGGATTTGACCACGGATGCTTGTGAATCCGATGATTTTATCCAGGTTTTCGCCGGTAACCGCCTGGCAGCCGGCATGGAGCCTTACGCGACCTGTTACGGCGGGCACCAGTTTGGTAACTGGGCGGGTCAGCTCGGTGATGGCCGCGCGATTAATCTCGGCGAGGTAATTAACCGGAAAGGGGAGCGCTGGGCTTTACAGCTTAAAGGCGCAGGGCCTACACCCTACTCCAGAAATGCAGACGGTTTGGCGGTATTAAGGTCTTCCGTGCGCGAATTTTTATGCAGCGAAGCCATGTATCATCTGGGAGTACCCACCACTCGCGCATTAAGTCTCATGCTGACGGGTGAGCCCGTTATCCGGGATATGTTTTACAATGGCAACCCCAAAGCTGAACCCGGTGCCGTAGTCTGCCGGGTAGCACCCTCTTTTACCCGCTTTGGCAACTTTCAAATTTTAACTGCACGCAAGGACATTGCTTTGCTGAAAAAATTGGCGGACTATACGATACGCACTGATTTTCCGCATTTGGGCGAACCTTCACCAGCCGTTTATATCGCCTGGTTTACAGAAGTCTGCCGTAGAACGGCGGAAATGATTGTGCATTGGCAGCGCGTTGGTTTCGTACATGGGGTGATGAATACCGACAATATGTCTATTCTTGGCCTCACCATTGATTACGGCCCCTACGGCTGGCTGGAAGATTACGATCCGAACTGGACGCCCAATACGACTGATGCCGACGAGCGGCGTTATCGTTTCGGCAACCAGCCGCAAATCGCTTTCTGGAATCTGGGACAACTGGCTAACGCGATTTATCCGCTTGTTGAGCAAGTAGAACCATTCCAACAAGCGCTGGCAGTTTATACGGAAACCTTTGAACAAGGCTGGCAGACCATGATGGCTGATAAACTCGGTCTGAATGCCTTTGACCCGGCAACGGACGATGAATTATGCACAGAATTGTTAACTCTTTTGCAATGGGTTGAAACCGACATGACTATTTTTTACCGGCAGCTGGCTATGATAGACATTGACGCAGAGATGCAATGCGAAGACATGATTAATTGCATTTCCGCAGCCTATTATATTCCAACGCAAATAACACCTGATTACAAATCCCGTTTATGTCTTTGGTTCAGCCGTTACATCAAACGTGTGAAAAATGACGGCACACCTGATAATATAAGGCAACAGCGAATGAACGCAGTTAATCCGAAATACGTACTTCGAAACTACCTTGCTCAATTGGCCATTGACAAAGCGGAACAAGGCGATTTTTCAATGGTTAATGAGTTATTGGAATTATTGCGGCATCCCTATGACGAGCAACACGGCAAAGAAGAATTTGCCGTAAAACGTCCTGATTGGGCGCGGCAACGGGCTGGATGTTCAATGTTATCATGCAGCTCTTGAGCAGTATTGTTGTAAAATTGTAACTATTAAACGAATCCTAAAACCGGCAAATCGCTAAGTACGTGCCCTCCCCTCTCCTGCTGGAGAGGGGTTGTTGTGCGTCGAGTTGAATAGTTACCCATTTATTTTTACTTTGAGGTGATCCATGAATTCAATTTACAAGCATTCTATGACCCGGTTAATTTTTTTAATTTTCAGCTGCTTTTATATGTCGGCAGCCTTGGCCGCTGAAGGAGAACAAAACATGACCATGACTCTCAAATCACCTGATTTTGTCCATCTGGGAGAAATTCCAAAAATCTTTACTTGTCAAGGCGATGATAGTTCGCCTGCTTTAAGCTGGTCACAGCTTCCGCAAAACACCAAAAGCCTGGTTTTGATCGTAGATGATCCTGATGCGCCGGATCCCAAAGCGCCCAAAATGACCTGGGTACACTGGCTACTTTACAATATCCCGTCCACTGTTACGGAACTACCAAAAGCCGTCGCCGTCAGCGATTTGCCAGGGGGTACGCTACAAGGCAAAAATGACTGGAAAAAAACCGGATATGGCGGTCCTTGCCCGCCCATTGGCCGGCATCGGTACTTTCATAAACTCTATGCGCTGGATATTGAACTGCCGGATCTGCATCACCCCAATAAAAGCCAGCTGGAAAAAGCAATGGCGGGGCATATCATCGGCCAGGCAGAACTGATAGGGACCTATCAAAAGCATTAGGCAATGTACGTTCAGTCCGCGATGAGATGAAAGTGCAAGTACGCGATTTCCTGCTTGCCAGGACCGTTCGTGTATAAAACATATGTTTCCAGCTTGTTCATCCGGACAAGCTCGCGGACCATCGCAAAACAGCCGGCGACATAAGGAATATCTTCGGGCGTAAGCATGGCGATGTTCTTTGCATCATGCTTTGGGAAGAGCACGTAGTGAATTCTCGCTTTCGGTCTCGGATACCGGATTGACAGGCAAGTGACTGATTCCAAGACAACCTTCGGGACCAGAAATGGTGCGCGAATAACTGCTGCGGAGGTAATCAGGCCGGCAACCTCCTCCTTGCTGTAGCAGTGGTCGCCGCAGGCAGTTGTAGCCAGAAATGACCGCGGCAGACTCTTGGAGAAAAGGTAGCCGCCGCATACAATGCCCGACAGGAACAACACGACCGTTGTCACGATGGGCTTTATTCGCATGCACAGTGTCTTGCTTGAGTATTAACCGACTTCAAAATTCAAAATAGTTAATAGCCCCAATTAAAGGTGTGCGTGGGTTTAATGACAATTTGACCGGGATTTTATCGAGCAAGGGGAGAAAACGGCCTTTGGCTTTTAATGCGCGCATAAATTTACCATCCTGCATCGCAGGTAATATTTTTGGGCCTATGCCTCCCCCGATAAATATCCCGCCCGTAGCAAGTGACTTTAATGCCAAATTGCCTGTTTCAGCCCCATAGAGCTCAACAAAAAGCAGAACTGCTTCTGCACACAAGGCGTCTTCACCGGCAACGCCCAGCCTTGAAATAACGGCATTCCTGTCAATATCGCTCTTGTTATCTGGAACAACAGGGCAAGGCGGAGCAAAACCCTGGTCACAGAGAAAATCATAGAGGTGACTGAACCCGATGCCCGATATAATTCGCTCGCAACTGACATGATCAGGGTATATTTTTCTAAGATAGGCCAGCAGTTGATCCTGCTGGGCATTTTTTGCCGCAAAGTCACTATGACCGCCTTCGGTAGCCATAGGATGGTGTTTATTACCATCCCAAAAAAGAATAGCCTCGCCTAACCCGGTACCAGCCGCAATGACTGCGATATTGCCCGCCTGTTTTTCAGCATCGGGGTTTAATTCGACGAGATCGTGTTCGGGCAGATACAACATGCCCAGCGCCATGGCTTCCAGATCATTCAGGAGCTTTACTTTGGCTGTGTTCAGTTTTTTTTTCAACTCTTCAGCATCCAGCAACCACGGTAAATTAGTGGTTTGGCAACGTTGATTGACGACTGGGCCTGCAACACCAAAACACGCCGAACTGATAGTCACGTCAGCGGGTAAAAAGACAGTCAAAATATCATCAAATTCCGGGAATTGTTGGCTTGAGTAAGTTTGTTCCTGTAAGCATGTCAATGAACCGTTGGCATCTCTGGCCAAAATAGATAATACTGTTTTTGTTCCTCCTATGTCGCCTGCTAGTATCACTATGAACTCCTTTTTAATTATTGTTGAGTAGATGTATTAAAGCATCGAGGATGCCATTGGCGACTTTATGCGGTGGACTGTAATACAAAGCCTGCCATGCTAATGATACACTCTCTTCGTAATTTTCTTTACTTTCCGGGTGAGACTGTAACCAGTTAATTCTTACTGCATGGCTAATGATAATGTCTGTTACTAAAGTGTCGTCAATATGTAATGACGTATTGTCACGAAAAATAGATGCAATTGCCTTTAGAGCTTCTACCGTTAACTGGCGATAAACAGGAGCTTGAATCTTATTAAGCAAATGGTTGACATGTAACTTGAAACTTTGTTCACCCGCCGTCATCTGTGACAGGGTGCTCTCACTATCCAGCCGGTTTTTACTGTTGAGTTTTTCACCTATCATTAAGCCTTTGCAATGGTGGAGGATATCCCAGACGCTGGCAAAAAAAGCTTTATTTTCTCTTCCAACACTCCCTTGCTGTTCGCGCCATTCATACCAGTCGACAATTTCTCCACGATCTTTTGGATCCATGCTTTTTGAAAAACGTGCGCTGGCTAATTCACGGCGGCCAGTCTTACCTAGGAGGCCCTCATAGTGCAGGGTTTCAGCTAAATCCAGTTGATCTTCGGTATTGCTATAGTCTTCCAGGGTTTCCTTTACTTTTACGGACAATTGATAAGGTGGTAAAGAAAGAATTTCGTTGAAAGCCTGATCCAATGTACTGTTGCCGGATTCACGTTGTTGTCTGACGATAATCAGCTGCAGGATATGACCTACGCGCACTGTGTGCATATCGGTAAACAATTCCGGGTTGGATTTGATTAACATGCCTAAAAAAATAACCAATTCCTGAATAATAATGTGTTCACTGGCATCATTATTATTGTAGGTACGGATTATTTGCAAAATGTCTGAGGAATCAGCAGGGCGTGTCAAGGTTGCTCTGCTACTGTAAGCGCGACCTAAAGTTAGTGCATGTTGCCGAACCAGTATTTCGGTTGCTGCCTGTTCCAGATTTATGTCATATTTTCCCAGTAAACCGGCACAGCGTCTAACAATGTACCAGGCATGTTGATCGCCGGCCCGCTCATAGATTTCTTCCAACAAGTTACGCACACAACCAACAGTGCCATCCATTCCAATCAAGCCGGTGTCATATTCCAGCCCATGACGAAGGCTCATTAAAGTCAATGCTTCAAGTTGTCCATAAAGATTGGCATTTGTTTTTAGTTGCTCGATGAGTATTTCATCTGTTGCGATTTCCCATTCAGTCAACAACAGGGTATCCAATGGTACGGATGGAGCTGTATTTTTGGGTAATACTTGAAAAAAGGGCCGCTCAGCTTCTTCCCAAGAGGCTTTGGAGAATTGAAAATCATGCAAATAGTTAATTTTTTCATGGCTTGAAGTTGCTACGAAATCCAATAGAGTTCCTAGCTGTAAGGAGATGCCTTGAGTAGAACCTTGTTGCAGTTCTTTGATAAAATCAATAAGAATTTCACGATGATGGCTGCCTAACATATTGTGTTTTATAGTCATAACAACCAAAGGGTTACCGGGTCTATCCCAATGTTTACAGATATAGGATAATTCCAGGCGTAAACGCTGAATCAGCAAACGGTTGTCCATCGCAAGATAAAAGCCTTTTTGGTTAAGGCATTGTGGTAAAAAAAGCAGACACTCACCTGCCAGTACATACATCTTGGATGTTGCCAGTGTCCGCAATTGCCTCAAAGGCCTGCCAGTTAGGCCAATGCGGTCATTTCTGCCCACATGGGTGTACGCCTCGGCCAGTTCATTGGCTTCCCTGATCTGGATAGGGGCAATTTCAGCGAAAGTTTGAGTGCGAATTCCGTATTCCATTAAACTTTTCTGTACGGCTTCGTCCTGAGCAAGTAACTGAATTTGCAGCTTGCAATCGTGATATTGTTTAACAACTTTGTGTCGTCCTAATGGGTCTATGTCGTCAATTTCCAGAAAACCATCCTGAATTAGACTACCCAGCATAAAAAGACTTTGTGCCCAAACCAAAGGAATATTTTCATTCGGAACACGTTCCTGGCTGCGTGGATTGGCTTTTTCGGCTGCAATTGAAGCTACCGGTACTGCGTACAACTCCGGTAATAATTGCTGGCCATTTTGTTCAACGAGTAAACTTTCCAGTTTATTGCGATATCGCGTGGCGGTTTCTTTATCGCCTGTGAATAAGTTATTAAGCAGTAAATAAGTAAAAAACAACGGCCATTCACATTCAATATCCATGAATTGTTTTAATTCATGTGGGTCATAATATTGTCGATGAGGATCTTCTATTGCTGTTTGGTGTCCATCCAGCAAGAAGCGTTTGCAACCATACCGTCCCTCCAGTTTTTCGCAAATAATTGCTTCTGTTTTTGTCCGAATGGCCTGGTTATCCACGGCGAAAGCAGGAAATCCGGTGATACTTAGAACGGCTGAATCCGCTTCTTTGGAAATTGATTCCCTGGGTAATAGTGATTCCAGGACAATCCGCGTCCGGGCGATGTCGTCACTTATCACATGAACGATAGACTCTTGTCCGCCATCCTTGCCAAATAAATTAAACCCGGACAATGCCTCCAACGCTGCTTTTGCCATGCCGATGGAACTGGCATTTAACTCAGCGATACCATGATTAATTTTGTGGCCGCGCTCCCAGATACCGTAGTCAGGTGTGCGGTAAGTCCGGCTGATATAATGAACCAGGTTTTGCACAAAATTGACTTCATCAATGGTAAATACAATGCGTAAACCGGACGCCGTCATTTGCGCCAGCATCAACAGAAATAATGAGGTGGCATCCAGTTGTAAATGACCCCATTCATGATCGGCGACGACACAAGCGCCCGTTTTTGTGTCGTATTTTGCATGTAAGGCGTCCATTGGGTTTTGGAACTGCTTGAATTTCTCAACTTTTGGCGCTTGCCGCATCATTGCCGTTAACAACCCTCGCATCAACTTAACGACACTTTGTTCCAGCACGTAGGTTCGTCCCTGTTGTTCTTCAACGCGCCGGTAAGCAAGCGCCAGGCCCCATGCCGCAAGTATACTGTAGACATTATCCCGTACCCAGGCATCGGTATAGTTGCCATGAACATTAACAGCCGTACTGGCAGGCAGCAAACCACTCACCCAATCCTGTCTGTTAAGGATGATGTCATGCACCTGCTGGTAGTAAGCGTCAAGTTTGCCATTTGGATCATTCAGTTTCATGTTGTGCAATGCGTCGATTTTCTAGTAAAAACATTATATTCATAAGAAAAATCAAGCAGATGTTATGCCATCATTCATATTGCCAACAATTACAATTAAATACAAATTAATTTGCCTTTTAAAGTGGGAATTGAGGCCTTATTTTTTAGCCATTATTAGCAAATTTGGAGTTTAACGACTGTATGCCGGGAAGCTAACAGCAATAAAAAAACAGATGATTTTTTTGACTGCGATATCTACATAACATTATTTGCACCAAATTGATCGGATCCATAATTTATTGCACTGAAAAAGTGCTATGATAAAAGTCCGCCTATAAAGCCATAAAGACATGAACTTTCCGATGCCTGTTACATAAAAATCGAATCGTACAAAACATTATTGATTGCCAGACGTTCAAAGATTATATAATGCTTTAAAATGACAATTCATTTACACTGATACCTAGTTCAAATCAGGCAATATTCTGTAAACCCTGACCCTCTGGTTCACTCTAATATAATTTCCATCCTTAATATAACGGACATTTCCAATGAAACAGCTTACGCCGGAAGGCCAACAAATAATCAATAAAATAGCACAACGCTATAATTTTAGTCCTGATGCCGTATTCAGCATGTTGCAGTCGGTCATCAACGGCAACGGTTCCATGGCACAATTTAATCATCCTGAATTTGGCGGTTCCGGCCAATGGATGAAAGGCGGCATGATTATGTTGGGCGATATGTTCAATAATAATCTAAAAAACAGTGTGGGCGGGCTTTGTCAAGAACTCTCAAATCTGATTGCCAATCAACCGGGCCTCATTCAAAGCGGTAGCTTTCAGTCACAGAACCAAGGCACTCAGCAACAAAGCAACTTTGGCGGCAACCAACAGCAACAAAATAGTTCCGGACCTATGGGAGCAGTCAGCTTGTTTGTGCCACCACCTGCCGGTAGTTCCGGGAACTGGTGGCCCGCAGGCCTGCAATTTCCTACCAGCACGGGTTCGCAAAATAACGCGCGTTATGCTTATTTTGCTACTATCCAACGTCTGGCCATCGAAGCCAATGGACATGTAACGCTTTACGATACGCTGGACCACCAGATTGGCGGTTTTTCCCAGCAGCAGTCGGTCGGTGGCTCGTTTACTTTTACCAGTCAACACGGGATGGTCGATGTTAAGACGCTACCCATCATTTCTATCGACAATGTGCCCGTGCAAAAGCCGGTTCAACATCAACCTGCACCCTCTTTTCATGTGCGCCCGGTTGATACAAACAATGCAAATCAGGAAGCGAATATTTTTGCGGCTCTCGAGAAATTGGCCCATCTGAAAGATAAAGGCATATTGACGGATACTGAATACAGTGCCAAGAAGGCAGAGCTGTTATCCAGGTTATAACATATCAACTTTGTAGAATAACCTTTAGTTATCCAGTCATGGAAATAGATCACTTTCAGAAGGAGTCGAATTGACAAAGTCGTTTATATTCCGAATTCCGGATCGGCCCCGAGTAGTATCTGAAGGGTTCTTGCGAAGGTTTCCTGAATTATCAAGGCATCAGAACTAGCCCGATGGCGGATAAGGGCTAAGTCAGCTATCACTTGCAATTTAGTTTGCGTCCAAATTTCCATTTGATTTTCTTTCAGTATGTTTTCCAATGGACTTAAGAAAAAACTTGGCGTCATTCCACATTGATAATACAGCTTTGAAAGCCACGGTTTATGAACTACCCACCCATCACTGTATAGCGTGCTATCAGCTAAAAAGGAATTTAAC
>JBBQCU010000090.1:0-9724 GCA_038319065.1 Methylococcales bacterium | reverse complement strand
ATTCAATCTGTAAGGTGTTCTTTGTCCGTACATAGCTCTATAAACGATGCCCCTATCGTTACTGAAACCCCGCCATCCGCACAACGCAGTAATATCCAGGCGTTTCGTTTAGCGTGTTTTGAATTTCAGCTCTGCCTTGGCGAAGCCACTGAATTACCGGTTTACAAAGGGGCAAGCTTTCATGGCGCCTTTGGACAGGCGTTGGCACGCATCGGCACAAATTTCCGGGATTATTTTTATAACCCTTCGCCGCCCATGCACTGGTCTGACGCACAGCAAGCACCACCGCGCCCTTATGTATTGATACCGCCCTTGGAAGATAAAACCCGTTATCTGGCGGGTTACACATTAAACCTGGGCTTGATTCTTTACGGCTCAGCGGTCGATTACTTTCTCATTGTCTTTGCCGCCCTGGAACATCTGGGCGAATTTATGGGGCTGGGCAAACAACGCGCCCGTTTTCAAATCGACAACATTCAG
Source organism: Methylococcales bacterium (assembly GCA_038319065.1). Taxonomy (GTDB): domain Bacteria; phylum Pseudomonadota; class Gammaproteobacteria; order Methylococcales; family Methylomonadaceae; genus Methylobacter_C. Next base: position 9,244 of record JBBQCU010000090.1, on the reverse strand, counting down.
CAACTGACGCTCACGGGGGCAAGGACGATTTACCAACATCGGCAGTGGCTGGAACAGCCGCAAGCCATGCAGGCCGGACAGTTTTTTACCGACACCCCCGCCCCGCTATCACGTATCCGGCTTCAGCACACCACCCGTCTACGATTAAAAACCGGCAATGAATTACTGCGCACCGCACCGTCTTTCAGTTTATTGATGCACCGACTGCTCGGCCGCCTCAATGCCCTGGCAACCATGTATGGCAACGGCATAGTCATTACCCCTGATGACAAACAGCAGTTACTGGCACTCGCCGAAACCGTCCACATCGAACACAGCACCCTGCAATGGCAGGACTGGCAACGCTATTCCCAGCGCACCCACAGCACCATGCCGTTTGGCGGTTTGCTGGGTGAAACCGTGTATTGTGGTGAATTGGCGCCATTTATACCCTGGCTGAAATTGGGACAGTGGACCGGGGTTGGGGGGAAGACGAGTTTTGGTTTGGGCATGTACGAAATAACAAGCTTGCCGAAAGATGATTTTCTTTCGGTATTTAACATGAACACGCTTAGCGACAACACAGGAAAAAATTTATGAAGACACACGATCAGATTGTTTTTGCCAACTTGCTGCTCAATTTAGGCCGATTTTTTCAGCGTAGCGATTACTTTCAGGCAAAAGGAGACAATAAGAAACAAACTACGCTGAATTGTTGCAAACACTTATTTGAGCTGTTTTCAATTCAAGAAAGTTCTGTTATGAAGCTTGTAGAACAACTGCTTAGTGATGATCATCAGCAAGACAACAGCAGTTTCAAAAAGTTATTACAAGCGGCTGATTACTTTGCCGGAACCGAACAGGAGCAGGACTTTATTAAGGTATCGCATAACTCGCAAAAGCTCCGTTTGCAAGCGCTTTTAAGTAAAGTAAGCTTACATAAGCAACAGAAAGCAGATGAGTATTTTTTGCCCTTACGAGTTCTTTCTTTTGATGCGGCTGCGATTTTTCCAGAAAAGCCTGAAGCTTTGTTTATGGAAAAGTTAAACACTGGACAAGAAAGTGTCTGGCTGGAAAAAGAAAATACAAACGCTGCCTATTTAAAGCTGGCTGAAGATTTTTTTAAAGAACTTCAGCAAGTGCCAAAAATCAACACAGCCGACCCAAGCAGCTTACGTTCTTTTGCGAGAACATTATTAGCACTGTCAGAAAAATATTTAAGCCAAGTGCCAGCCGCTATCCCTGTATTACAAGCGGATATTTCCCTGTTTGATCATTTGCGGATTTCAACAGCCATTGCCGAGGGTTTGTATCACTATCATGCAGCACAGCCGGATTGGGCAGAGGCTGATTTTATGGATACCCAAACGCCTAAGTGGCTATTGGTCTGTGGCGATTTTTCGGGCATACAAAACTTCATTTACAAAATAACCAGCAAAGGCGCGGCTAAAGGCTTGCGCGGGCGGTCTGTTTTTATTCAACTGCTGTGTGATGCTATATCAGAACAACTGATTAGAACTTTGGGCTTATATGGAACGTCGCGCATTTATTCATCAGGCGGCAAGTTTTACTTGCTGATTGCTAACAGCCAACGCGAAGCCTTAGAAACAGCGGTCGTCAAAATCAACGCAGAGTTATTAAAGCGTTTTCGTAGCGAAATATTCTTAGGCATTGGTTTTGCCGCCGTTAAAGCCGATGATTTTAAAGAAGGTAATATGGGTAAAGGTTGGCAGGAAGCTAACGAAGATTTAATGACAAACAAGCAACAAGCTTTTGCGGCAAATTTGGCAATTCAGTCTGATTTTTTTAAACCCGAAGCGTTGCATAGTTTAGGCGCTTGTCAGGTTTGTGATCGGGATGATCGTTTTGCTGGTATTCAAATAGATAAGGAGGAAGGGTTTAAAATTTGCAGGCAATGTCAAGATCTGCGCAAGATCGGTCAAAAGTTGATTGATACAAACTACTTGTTTTGGGCTTGGGGCAAAAATACGCGGCAAATGCTTAAAAAATTAGGCTTGCGATATTTGCACTGCATACACTTATGCGGCACTGACTGCTCTTTGTATTTTCTTGACCATCAACCTAAGTTTTCCAATGCCTTAGACCTGTCTGCTTGTCATTTAGAACGTCTCAATACCTTTGAAGCGAATAGTGAAAGCAGCCAGACTTATTCCACAGGTTTTCGCTTGCTCGGCAAATGGCAGAAACAAAAGCAAAGCGGTGACTATGATTTTGAAGATTTTGCTAAAAATGCCCAGGGTTTCAAACGCATGGGCGTGTTGCGTATGGATGTTGATAATTTGGGCGAAATATTTATTCGTGGCTTGGATAAGCAAACGTCAACAGGATATGAAAGCATGGGCTCTTTATCACGAGTGGCGACTTTATCCAGACAACTGCATTTGTTTTTTGCGGGCTATTTATCAAGCCTATGTGATGAATTTGAAAACTGTCAGATTATTTACGCCGGTGGTGATGATGTTTTTATTATCGGCAGTTGGCATGAACTGCCCTGTTTGGCTAAAAAAATCCGTGATGAATTTAAACGCTATTGTGCCGACAATGATAGCTTCACGCTTTCGGGTGGCATTGCGTTGGCAACGGGTAAGTACCCTATTTCAAAATCCGCCGAATTGGCAGGTAGGGCGGAAGAGAACGCCAAACATTTGCAGCGTGGCAGCAACAAGAAAAAAGATGCCTTGTGTTTTTTAGATACGGAGATTGGCTGGGAGAGTTTTAAAGATGCGATCGATTTAAAAGACGATATTACTAAACTAGCCAAAGACACCAACAGCAATGCCATCATTGATAGGCTGCGTCGCGTTGTCATAGCCACTAACGAAATCAAAAAACATCATCCGAACCCCACGCCAGAGCTACTTTACTGGAATCAATGGCGTTGGCGGTTAATTTATAACCTGAAACGCATGAGCAATCGTTATCCGAACAGTAAAGATGAATTGGCTGCCTTGCAAAAACGCCTGTTGCAAACTGAGCATCAAGAAAATCGGCAAGTCCTTTTAGACTGGCTGCAAATACCCGTGCGCTGGGCGGAATTTATAATGAGAGAGGAGAAATGAAATGCCTGATGATATTAAGAGCTTTATTACAAAAGACGATTCGGCAAAGCAGATGGTGGCATACGCTGATAGCTTAGCTAGGGACATTGCAGACAAAAAAAACGGCGTTACAACTTCACAAATCCGCAATGTTTATGGAACTGTGAAAAAACTGGAAATGCAGCATGAGTTTACCAACAAGGAGCATCGCCAATTGTTGCTGTTAAAACCCAAGCTCGCTTACGCCAGAGGGCGTGCAGATAAGGGAAATAAAGATGCTTTTGAAAAATTAGAGACAGCTTTAGGGGTGGCAATCGATGCGGTTGATGTTAAGCAGCCTGAAACATTTAAGCGGTTTTGTCAGTTTTTTGAAGCCATTCTTGCCTATCACAAAGCTCACGGCGGCAAATAACCTAAGGATACGAACATGACTGAAAACAACACAGCCAAAAAAATCAGCAAAAAAATTTTTATTCGCGGCACACTTAAAGTAATAACGGGTTTGCATATAGGCGGCAGTTCAGTGAGCATGTCCATTGGCGGAGCAGATAAAATTGTCGTGCGTAATCCTTTGACTAATGAACCGTATATCCCCGGCTCTTCATTGCGAGGAAAAATGCGTTCTTTACTGGAGCGCCTTCGGGGTATTGAGCTAGACGGTGGTGACGGCGGATTTTCCTATGAAAAAGGCAAAGCCGATGCTGGTAAAAATCCCAACACCTACCTTGGCAAATTGTTTGGCATATCGGCAGCAGAAGAGAATAAACAACCCACACGCCTGATAGTCAGGGATGCACATTTAACAAATGATAGTAAAGAAAAACTCGTAAACGCTCCCAACACAGACATGCCCATGACTGAAGTCAAAACCGAGGTCAATATCGATCGCATTACCGCAGCCGCCAATCCAAGGCAATTTGAGCGTGTACCTGCGGGCGCTGAATTTCAGTTTGAATTTATTTTGACACTGTTAGAAGGCGATGACGAAAACAAGTATTTAGAACTCATACGTGAAGGCATGGAGTTGGTGCAAAATGACAGTCTCGGTGGTCACGGTTCACGCGGTTATGGTCAAGTGGAATTTAAGGTAACTGAACTGACAGAGAGAACCTCCGCAAACTACCGTAACCGTGAGCCGGCTACTCTACTTGATCAAGACACTTTTAAGTTTTCAGTGTCAACCGAAGCTACACAAGACGCTTGAGGCCAGCCATGCACTGCTACCAACTGCGCTTTACCGCACCGTTCCATATCGACAGTCGTGGTGATGCCTTTCATGCGCGCACTGAAACCTTTATTCATTCAGACACCTTAACCGCCGCCTTGTTATCGGCTTGGGCGCTACTGGAACCAGAAAATATAGAGCAACGCGCCAAGCAGCCACCATTTCAAGTCAGCTCCGCGTTGCCGTTTTATAAACAGCACTTTTTCCTGCCCCGCGCCATCAATACCCAAGCGGTCAAACTGGAAAAACACCAGCTAGACCAAGCCAAGCACTATAAAAAACTGCAATGGCTGGAAATTGAACTGTGGAAACAATCCTTTAAACCGGACTGGACGAAAACCGTCCGCACAGAGCAAATCAAACAAGGCTGCTTAGCCTTTAATAATCCTGATACTAAGCTAGACGCGCTTTGGCATGAAGAGGAGCGTCCGCGTTTAGCAATGGACAGAATTACCAATAGCATCAGCGACGGGCAGTTGTTCCATTTAAGCCGCGTTTGGTTTAACACCAAGGGCGGTTTGTACTTTTTGGCAAAACTGGATGATGGACAACAACAAGCTTTTGAAGCGGCCTTGAGCCTGTTAAGCGATAGCGGCATTGGTGCGGACCGAAGTAATGGCAATGGCTTTTTTACTTGGCACGAAACAAAAGAGACAGAGATGCCGAATCTGTCTTTAGCGGAAAGGGGAGAAATGGCGGTTGCCCTGTCACTGGTTAACCCTGATGTGAACGATCAAAGCGATGGGTGGTTAAACGGCGCCGCCTATAAGCTCATTTCTCGTGGCGGCTGGATTGGTCAAAGTGGTGTGCGCAAACAACGCTTGCGCTTGTTTGCAGAAGGCAGCGTGTTCTCAAGCCCGTTACAAGGCCGAGTCGTCAATATCACCCCACCCAATGCCCCGAACCCTGTTTATCGGGACGGGCGCGGATTTTTTATTTCAGCAGGGTGAGTTATGAAAATGGAGCGAAAAACAAAAGTTGAACATCTGGGCTTGGAAATATTGACACCCGTGCACTGCGGCTCAGGCAAGGAATTATTATTTGATTGCGATTACATTAAAAAAGACAACCACGTATTCGTGGTTGACCAGGAAAAAACCTTTAGCGCATTGGCAACAGGAGATGCCCAACTGGACGGATTGCTATCCAAAACAGGCACGCTAACGGAATGGGTCAGCCTGGCAGGCGAATACCACGGCTATAAGTTATCTGCATTTGGTAACAGTGGCACAGTGCCTGAAAAAATGCGCGAACATCTAAAAGACGCGCATTTTAATCCCTACATAGCAGGGAGTAGTTTAAAAGGCGCAATCAGGACGGCTTTGATAGCTGAACATTTGCGAAATTTACGGGAAACGAATTCTGATGACTTTGCGGTTTACCTGAAATTATTGCCGAATGAAAATCCCAGGACTCACAAACCCTCAGTGGCAAAAGAGAGGGCGGCTTCGGACCTATTAAAAAAATTAGTAGGCAAAGGACCCAAAGAGGATATTTTCCGAGCTTTGCTGGTAAAAGATGCTCAGTTTACACCCCAAGACTTAAGTTTGGTGGATGTCCGATGTTTAAACCTGACGGGCTTCAGCAATCCATTCAAGGTAAGTTGGTTAAGCCTGACTGGCCGTAGAAACTTCACTGATTGGCGACAAGCCGATGGTTTTTCTGCAGAAATGCTAACCCCAAAAGCCACCACCCACTTTTACATGCAATGGGATGGCTTTTTGCTCAGTGACTTATCCTGGCAATCGGATAAGACAAACAAACTATTGCCTACCAATTTTCAGGACCTGAAAGCACGTTTGAATGCACATGCCAAGTATCGCTTGCAGCAAGAAATAGACTTTTACAAAAGCAATGGCATGACCAAACCCCAAGAAAAATGCCAAGAAATACAAAACCGCATAGACAAGGAGCAGGATAGTATCTTCTTGCAGCTATCTTGGGGCAGTGGCTGGAAAGCCATGACGGGCGATTGGTTGGATGATGTTGCGCTTAAACAAATTCGCAAACTTTATCGTTTAGGTAAGGACGATATGCCTTTTCCAAAAACACGCAGGCTAGGAGTGATAGGCGAACCGAAACTGCCACTGGGCTGGATACGCCTGTTCCCCTACACGCATCAGGAGAAAGCCCATAACGAACCACAACAACAAACAATTCCTAGCCAAACCGAGGCAAAGACCGGACAAGCGACTGCTGCACTGAATGAGTTCATCAAAGACAATGGCTATAGCGGACTGTCTGAGGCCATTTACCGCCAGGCTCAACAAGAAAACTGGCAAACATGCGAAAGCAATCCGCAGTTTTACCAAACCCTGCTTGACTATATACAGCAAATAAAAGCAGAGCCAGATGTAAAAATCCAGCAAGACGCCATCGCTATTATCAGCGACATACTGGAGAAAAAATACCCACAGATTTTACAAAACCCGGACAGAACACAAGGCAAAAAAGCCAAGCCTGCGTATAAAGAAATGCCAATAAAAATTGCAAAAAGTTTGCTGAACTTAAGGAAGCCTTAACAACAACTTTTCCTCGTTCCCACGCGCCTGCGTGGGAATGCAGGGCTGACGCGCCGCGTCATGAATCGGGACGCTGGCGCGTCCATAATGTATTTCTACGTGGCGCGCTTATTGTTATACACAAATATATAGGTAACTCGTCATACCCGCCGGGAAGCGGGTATCCAGTGCCATGGATGGCGAGCTTAAATACTTCCCTGTAGTCTGGATTCCGGCACAAATCTGTCTGGAGCAGATTTGCATTAACCCGAAGGGCGTCAGGCAGGATAGCCTGACGTGAATCCCTGCCGGAATGACGGATATCGTGTAAAGATGTGTATAACGATGAGTGCGACGTGTGGGAACAAGACCTACCAATTTTTAAAACATAAATTACGGAGAACAAAAATGTGTGATATTGGAAACTATTGGGATTGTTTTGACAAACTGGCAACTATTATCGGTGTTATCAGTGTAGTCATTGCAGCGTGGAGTGCGTGGAAATTACGCCGCGAAACAAAACGCCAATGGCAAAAGGAAAACGAACAAATTCGCGTGATACTGCGTAGCGCAACCAGGGAAATTCAACTACCAGTTGAACTACAACGAGGCGGATTAACGCGTGCGGAACTATTGGGTCTTATTGGCATGTTACCCATGCAAGAAAAAGGCAAGCGTTTTGAGCTTTGCTTTCTTCACACGCATGAATTTTCTCAGCAGTTAGCCATGATTCGAAATTCGGATGTTGATTTTGACTTTATCATTCAATGTAGCGAAGAAGAGCTCGATCAGTTCAAATGTGAGTTAAAACCGGTTACTTCAGCAAACGTTTAGCTATAAAAGGCACATATACAAAGAGTTTTTTATGCCTTATGTCTCCCTGTTTTTCGGTATCCTGATTCGCATGTTTCATAATGAACACAATCCACCGCATTTCCATGCCGAATATCAAGGGCAACGTGGATTATTTGATTTTAACGGCAACATGATGAGAGGCAGTTTTAAATCCAAAACCGCGCTGAAGCTTATTAAAGAATGGGCTCTTTTGCACAGGGAAGAGCTTAATGCCAATTGGCTTAAAGCGGCAGAAGGTAAACCCGTTGATAAAATTAAACCCCTTGATTAACCCGGAGAAACTCTATGGACTATCTACCTGTTGTTATAGCCGCCGACTATCTTAGCGATTATAAAATTCGCGTAACTTTTGATAACGGCGAAATGAAAACCGTCGATTGCCAAAAATGGCTAAACGGCGAAATCTTTGAACCGCTTAAAGACAAAAATTATTTTCAACGCTTTTTTGTCGATGGCTGGTCTATATCCTGGCCTAATGGGGCGGATATTGCCCCTGAAACGTTATATGCAGAGAATGAAGTGCAGCCTGTTCGATAACTTATTAGTAGGTCGCCATGAAATGCCAAGTCGTTGTAGTTCACAAAAACTTTACTGAACATCAAAAATAAGGAGGACAAGCCCCATGAATCAACAAGAAAATAAAGATATTCACTTTCGTGCTCCGTATGTCAAACGAAATGCAGGCGAAGTCTTATATGACTCTGGAATAGGTTATTTTCTGCACTATGAAGTAACTTTTACCTTAACAAGCAGACCTGATGATCTTCCTCAAGGAAAACACAAATTATGGAAAGCACCGTTTAGCAGCGGAGATTTGAGGATTGAGGATAATAGATCATGTTAAACAAAATAGAAATCAACCTTGCAAGCCTGTACGACGAAACCGCCAAACTATCATCTTTACCCGACTACGAACAGCAAGCCAAAGCGTTGGCAGGTGAAGGGCAGGATATTATCTTGACCGGAGCCGCGCCAGTCTGGCTGTATCTTAGAATCGCTCATGCGCTGCATGGCAAGGCTAAAAGCCTGATGTACCGTTCCCCGGTCACCGGCGAAGTGCTTATTTTTGACCACAATCCGCATTGAAACCGGGATACATTTTGGTTGTCTTACCGGTTGCGGCGCAGTCTTGCAGGTCGTAAAAATAACATTCCTGGATCGTTATTATTCACTTCCCCCTTTGAAAAAGGGGGATTGAGGTGGATTTATTTACAAAAATCTCCCCTGGCCCCTCTTTTCCAAAGAGGGGGAGCTCAACGCTAACCCTGGACCAACTACTATAAAAAAATCTACCAAGACAAAAAATAATCACCCGAAAGAGGCGATACGATGCTTAAAAGTTATGCAGCAGTTTATAAACAAGGGCGTTTGGAGTGGTTGGATGATGCACCGGAACAAGACACTGTGCAGGTAATAGTCACGCTGGTGGACTCCCGGATATCTCCTGATGTTGTTGATAATTCCCGGCAGCTTATGCAATTAGCGGGGAAGATCTCGGCATTTAAAGCGCTTGATGAACCCGTGGCATGGCAACAGCAACAGCGTGATGAATGGCAAAGGGAATGGGTATTGCTAGCCGATGAATCCGAAGGTTAGCGGCGCAGAAATAAAAAATTTTATGATGT
>JBBQCU010000089.1:0-9744 GCA_038319065.1 Methylococcales bacterium | reverse complement strand
ATTTTTACGGCTTTTGGAAATGAACCAAAAAACAATTTGATCAAAAGTTGAAACAATTGACTTAAATGATCCCTGGTTTAATTTCACAGCTAATCAACATAATTCGTGGCAATTTTCAGTATAGTCTAGATAACAGATATTACAGTGATAAACCTTCTTATTTAGCGCTTGTTAAACCGGCGCGATATACACGCATCAACGCGACAAAAGCCAGAAAATCGTAAAATCCGTGAATAATGATAGGAATTAATAAATTTCTATCACCGCCATAATCCAAAGATAACCCTAAATAAATTCCAACCAAACCCGCCAATAGCGCATAAAGTGGCGTTACAGCATGCACCAGCCCAAAAAAAATATTACTGCCGATTAAACCAGTTGTTACGCCCCATGAAGATTCTATCCAGGGTTGGATAACACCGCGAAACAGAAGTTCTTCCGATACCCCGGCTATTGCAGCCAGTATCAAAAGGTCCTTCCAGTGATAACGATGCAATCCTGGCCCTAAGGTGTTAAGCAGCAATTTTCTAATATTGACTACCGATTCTCCCTGTATATTTTCCAGGACTAGAAACATCAAGAACAAAGGGGCGGTCCCTAGTAGACCGTATACGATGGCTGTTCCCGAAAAAAAAATGTTTTCGAACGGATTGATATCGGCAACCCAACCTAAAAAAACCGCGACTAAAACCAGAGAGGCTTCAAAATAACAAGCAGATTTATAAAATTTATCAAATTTGAACAGTGATTTATCCATTGAGTGTATTTGTAATATTAAGATGGGGCATTCTAAACAAAAATGGTTAGAATAGCCGTTTTGATTCATTATCACACAATCTCATGCAGTGTTTTATTTATAAGAGCTTAAAAAGAGACTATCTTTACTTGTATACGGTTAAAAAAGATGATTTTTCAAAAGTGCCGGATACGCTTGCTAATAGCATGGGAAAAATGGAGTTTGTAATGAGTCTGGAGCTAACTCCAGACCTAAAATTGGCCAGGGAAGATGCCGGAAGCGTTATTGAAAGCCTTAAGAAACAAGGTTTTTTTGTACAATTGCCACCTCAAAAAGAAATACTATAAATCGCGTCCCGATGCTAACCGAACCAACGCCTTCAAGCTTGTGGTAAAGTAACCCCTGTCTGTCCCTGGTACTTGCCGCCTCTGTCTTTGTAAGAAGTCTCACACACTTCATCGCTACCAAAAAAGAGCATTTGCGCTACTCCTTCATTGGCATATATTTTTGCTGGCAATGTTGTGGTATTGGAAAACTCCAACGTTACGTGACCTTCCCATTCGGGTTCAAGGGGCGTTACATTAACGATTATGCCACATCTTGCATAGGTTGATTTACCTAAACAGATAGTCAACACATCTCGCGGAATCCGAAAATACTCAACAGTGCGCGCTAAGGCAAAAGAATTGGGAGGGATAATGCAAACATCGGATTTAACATCCACAAAGCTGTTTGAATCAAAGTTTTTAGGATCAACAATGGCAGAATTGATATTGGTAAAAATCTTGAATTCATCAGAACACCGGACATCATAGCCGTAGCTGGAAGTGCCATAGGAAATTACCCTGCCGTATTCCGAATCCCTGACTTGACTACTTTCAAAAGGCTCTATCATGCCCTGTTGTTCCGCCATTCGGCGAATCCACTTGTCCGGCTTTATACTCATGACTGTTAAATACCCAGTGTGTTAAAACGTTTAATTTTTACATAGAGACGAGTGAAGGTGCAAGGTAAAAGGTAAAAGGTGAAAAAAATCCTGCACATTGGACCTTGAACCTTGAACATCAAGTATTTTGCACAACGATATTAGGAAACCGGGTGCTGAAATCCTTGGTTTTTAACGCCAGTCTTGCCGCAGTCTTACGCGCAATTTCTTTGTAAATCTGCGCTGCGCGTCCATCAGGCTCGGCGACTACTGTGGGTTTGCCGGAATCTGCATATTTACGAATGTTAATGTCCAGCGGTAACGAACCCAGGAAATCCACCTTGTTTTTCTCGGACATTGCAATGCCGCCACCTTCACCAAATATTGCCTCTGCGTGACCGCACACGCTGCAAATATGCATACTCATGTTTTCAATAATGCCCAGCACAGGCACGTTGACTTTTGCAAACATGCCCAAGCCCCTCTGGGCATCAATCAAAGCAATATCCTGCGGTGTCGTGACGATAATCGCACCACTGACAGGAATCTGTTGAGCCAGGGTCAGCTGAATATCCCCGGTACCCGGCGGTAAATCGATAATCAAGTAATCCACATCAACCCAGTTGGTATCTCTAAGTAATTGCTGCAAGGTGTTGGTTGCCATAGGCCCACGCCAGATCATCGGCTGGTCTGCATCAATCAAATAGCCTATAGACATGGTTTGCACACCGTAAGCCATTTTAGGGATCATGGTTTTGTTGTCTACGCTGTCCGGGAAACCTGACAATCCCAACATGGTCGGAATACTGGGGCCATAAATATCCGCATCAAGTATGCCGACATTCGCGCCTTCTGCCGCCAATGCCAGTGCCAGGTTGACCGCCGTTGTTGACTTACCTACACCGCCTTTGCCGGATGCTACGGCAATAATATTTTTTACATTGGGTTGAGGTTTTAAAGCCTGTTGCATAGCATGAGAGATGATTTTTACAGTGACTTCAACAGCAACACTGCCTATCCCGTCCAGCGTTCTCAGGAGCTGCTCGACAGCGCTTTTTAATTCCTCAATAGTGCTTTTGGCCGGGTAACCCAGTTCCAGCTTAACGCTGACGTTTGCACCATCAATGGTGATTGCTTTAACCGATTTTGCAGTAACCAAATCGACACCATGATTGGGGTCGATAAATGTCCTCAAAAGATTTTCTACATCCGTCTTTTCTATGTGTGACATGATTGTTCCCTATGAGTACGTTCAATAAATTAAGTATTGTAATTATATTCAGTTTCAAACCTGAATCTTCTTTAGAAATGAAGCATTCTACAGATTTTTTAATAAAATTCATTTTTTAGCAGCGCGCTATTCTGTAGCCCTATTAATTTTATGCGATAATCATCGGCCTGTTTGTTTACGTATCCCTTTAATTTTTTACACCATGTCAGATAGAAAAATTCTCGTCACCAGCGCCCTGCCCTATGCCAACGGCCCCATTCATTTAGGCCACCTGGTCGAATATATTCAAACGGATATCTGGGTGCGTTTCCAGAAACAACGAGGTAATCACTGTTATTTCGTTTGTGCGGATGATACTCACGGCACACCGATTATGCTCAAAGCTGACCGGGAAGGTATTAAGCCTGAACAACTCATCGCTCAGGTGGGTAAAGAGCATTTGGCCGATTTTACGGAATTTGGTGTGGCGTTTGATAATTATCACAGCACACATTCCGAGGAAAACAAAACTTTTTCATCGCTGATCTATATACGGTTACGTGATGCCGGGCATATCAGCTCACGCACAATTACCCAGGCATACGATCCGGTTAAGGCTATGTTTTTACCTGATCGTTTTATCAAAGGCGAATGTCCAAAATGCGGTGCGGCTGATCAATATGGCGATGGTTGCGAAGTCTGCGGTGCGACCTATTCACCCACCGAACTGAAAAACGCCGTTTCCGCCATTTCAGGTGAAAAACCCATTGAAAAAGACTCCGTGCATTACTTTTTCAACCTGGCTGATTTTACCGGAATGCTCCGTGATTGGACGAACGCGGGTCATTTGCAAGCAGAAGTTTGCAATAAACTAGCCGAATGGCTAGATGGCGGTCTCCAGCAATGGGATATTTCCCGCGACGCGCCTTATTTTGGTTTTGAAATACCGGATGCCCCAGGAAAATATTTTTATGTTTGGCTGGACGCCCCCATCGGTTACATGGCAAGCTTTAAAAATCTATGTGATAAACAGGGCCTGGATTTTGATGAATTCTGGGCTGAAGACAGTACTGCGGAGCTGTACCATTTTATCGGCAAAGACATTATTTATTTCCACGCCTTGTTTTGGCCTGCAATGTTGAACGGGGCACATTTCAGAACACCCAGCGCCATTTTTGTTCATGGCTTTCTAACCGTAAATGGCGAAAAAATGTCCAAATCCCGCGGAACTTTCATTACCGCAAGAACCTATCTGGAACACTTGAATCCGGAATACCTGCGCTATTACTTTGCCGCCAAACTCAGTGCGGGTGTTGACGATATAGACCTGAATTTTGATGATTTCAGTCAGCGGGTTAACTCTGACCTGGTCGGTAAAGTTGTTAATATCGCCAGCCGTTGCAGCGGTTTTATCAGCAAACGCTTTGCTAATGTTTTATCTGCCAGCTGCTCTGAACCCGCTTTATTTCAAGAATTTATCAATGCCAACGAACAAATCGCAGCGTTTTATGAAACCCGTGAATTTGGTAAAGCCATGCGTGAAATTATGGCGCTGGCAGATAAGGCCAACCAGTATATTGATGAAAAAAAACCCTGGTTGATTGCCAAACAGGAAGTTCAAAATGCATAACTACACAACGTTTGCTCTATGGGCATCAATCTGTTCCGTTTGCTGGCGGCGTTTCTAAAACCGGTAATCCCTACCCTGGCAGAAAATGCTGAAAACTTCTTAAACATTGACTCGCAAGCCTGGCCTGCCGATGCGCGGCCCTTATTGAACCATGCCATTAATAATTTCAAACCATTAATGACCCGGGTTGACGCCGATAAGATCTCCGCAATTGTTGAAGCATCCAAAGAAAATCTGGAAAAAACAACGGATAAACGTTCTACTTTTGCGCAGAGGAACGAGAAAAAATTCGAACCGATAGCCGACATTATCGAATTTGATGATTTTGCCAAACTGGATTTACGTATTGCCAAAATCATCAAAGCCGATCAAGTTGAAGGCTCGGATAAATTATTGCAACTGACAGTTGATATAGGCGACGAAACCCGCAACATATTTGCCGGTATTAAATCCGCTTACACGGCGGAAGATCTGGAAGGCAAATTGACTTTAGTTATCGCTAATCTTGCACCCAGAAAAATGCGTTTTGGCTACTCTGAAGGGATGGTGTTAGCTGCAGGTCCCGGTGGTAAAGATATTTGGATTTTAAGCCCGGATAAAGGAGCAGTTGCTGGAATGCGAGTAAAATAACAAACCGATTGGCGCTAAACCCTAGACAACTTAATCATTGACGGAATCCCGTGCCAATAAATAAGACGGCAAAGGACCACTAAATACAATAATAATGGCACATCATCTAAGTATTATTCAGCCTCATCGCCCAGCGCGGATTAAACTTGATTTTTTGCTTGATTGCCAATTCTTCAAGAGCAAATTTGTTAACCAGAACTGAAATAAAAATTAAGTGATAAAGTAAATCCCAATAGGAAAGCCCCAAAAAAGCCGTGCCGATCATGTAACAAATCAATGAAGCACGTAACATAAAACAATGATGGGTTACCCATTCCATACCCTCAACAAGCTGCGTTTTTTTGGGTAAAAACGTTAAGTTTATTAATGTACCCAGAAGTAAAGACAACCAAAGCCCAAATGCGATAAAGCCGTGTTCAGAAAACATCTCGACGTAAGAACTATGCCAATCACGCATTGTTACATACATCCATCCCTCGAACCCTGCTCCTGTAAAGGGGTGCTCAAGGGTATGATTCCAACCGTCTGTCCACGCTTCAACTCTACTCATCGCAGAAGCATCTTCCTGATAAGTCTCGATGGTATTCATGCGACCGAACCATTCTTCCGGCAAGTAATCCTTGGTAAAAAAAGCCCCGACAAAAACCATCGGAATTGCAAGATACTTACGTTTGCTATTCCAAATCAACATCAGGGTGAGTCCGGCCATGGTGAGTAATGCACCGCGAGACCAAGAAGACAATGATGCGGCATAAATGATTGGTATAGCCAGGAGAATCCCTTTTTTTAACCAAGGGTTCAGTGTTTCCTTTTGCCAAATTAATAACAGAGGAATACAAATCAACATCGCCACAGCAAATGCATTGTTTTCATAAAACTGGGTATGAGGTGGACCATAAACGCGATGGCTAAATCCTGACAGGATGGCGAAGATACCGCCTTTGACTGCCACTATACCTATCGAGGCACCGATGGTAGCGATTAGGCAATCAAGCTTGTAGCGTGTATTGATTAGCACCAAAGTAAAATAAAATGGTATATAAATTTTTGTAACGAACCAAAATTTCTCCCAGGCAATGTCAGTGTAATAGGCTTGCGTTGAGGTAAAAGCAAAATAAACCCAGAGCATAACAAAAGTCGGAATGCGCCAGTCTTTAGGAATAGGTTGTTTGTCCTTTGCAGACAATGTTCTAAAAGCAACGGCTAAAAAAAGAACGTAATATACAGGTAACGATCGAACAAATCCCCAAGCATAAGCATGGGGATTTAAATAGCTAAAAATGGCAAGAGATAGCACACCCCACCAGGGTTTTTTCAGCACTGCAATGATGCAGCCGGTTATAAATATGAGTACGACAAAATCACGCATGGTGTAAATTAAAATTTAATGCCTTGAGTATTTATTTTTTTTCTTTTGCAGCTTCTTCAGATTCGGAGATAACAGCAGAATAACATTCCATTAAGCTTTCAGTATAGTTTGTATGAGCTTCAGAAAGATCCCTAGCTGAGCCAAAATCAGTGCGTAATTCCTCAAGTGTCTTTTTAGGATCTGCAGACTTGTTTAGCGTCAGCATTTTTGTATAGTTACGATAAGCCATCAAACGCTTGGGATCAAAAGCAAAAATACCGGGCATGTTTTGTGAAGTTGTATCTACGACACATTTGGTCATATGCTCAGGATTAATTTTATAGTCTTTAATATCCTGTTCTTTCTGCATTTGTTCTAATACAGCCTGTTCATATTGATTTTTATCAGCACAAGCCGGGAGTAATAATGCGATTAGAGAAATCAGCAGTAGTTTTTTCATGAAATTTACCGTTATTGATGATTTAAACTTAATGTAACAAAATGCGCCATTATACGCATATATATGAGATTCAATATTAAAGGTTCAAGGAACAAAATTTATTCACTTTGAATTTTTTACATTTCTTTTATCGACCGCGCTATCCAACTTTCAGCCTCAGCGTTAATATCCGACGCTTTGCGCCCCTTGCTTTCAATCGCTGGGCCGATTTTAACTTTGATGGTTCCAGGATATTTTAAAAAGCTATATCGAGGCCAAAAATCGCCCGCATTATGCGCGACAGGGATAACAGGATACCCGGATTTTTGCGCCAACAAGGCTCCACCTGCACTGAATTTCCTGATTTCTCTAGCCGCTGTGCGGGTGCCTTCAGGAAAAATAATCACCCAGAAACCCTGGTTTAAATAAGCCGTGCCTTTTTCCAATAAAATGCGCATTGCTGCACGTTGGTTTTCCCGGTCTATGGCTATAGGTTTTAACGTACCTAACGCCCATCCCCAAATCGGTAACCAAGTCAGCGAGCGTTTTAATAAAACGACTTGAGTCGGCAAAAGGTGCCTTAACGCAAGCGTTTCCCATGCCGATTGATGATTACTGAGCACAATTGCTGGTCGATTTGCATCAATGTTTTCCAGCCCCGCAACTTCATAGGTAAGTCCGCAAAAGATTTTGGCCATCCATAAAACAAAAGCGCACCAGGCACCAGCCATTTTGTAGCGTACTGCGAAAGGAAATAGCATGGACAAAAGAATTAATAGGCCGACAAGTGTAGCAGAGGTGAAGATACCTATAAATAACAGGGTCGATCCGAGGTAAAGCCGGATATTATTGTCCTGATGTAATGTGTTTTGCTGCGTCATAAAGATTCTCAAAAACAGGAATGTTGAGTTGTGGATTATTCATTAAGGTCTTTTGTCCCTTGCCTGTTTTAACCAAAATAGGCTTTGCACCGGCGGCATCTGCAGCTTGCAGGTCACGCAAGGAGTCGCCGATAACCGTAATCGTCGTTAAGTCGGCATTAAAATCAGCAGCAAAGGCTTTGAGCAAGCCCGCTTTGGGCTTTCGGCAATCGCAAGCACTGTCCGCACCATGTGGACAATAATAGATGGCGGCAATATGTCCGCCTTTTTCGCTCACTAACCTGCGCATTTTAGCGTGGATTTTTTCCAGCATGGCCTCATCAAATAAGCCCCTCGCGATTCCCGATTGATTGGTCACGACAATAACTTGATAGCCATGTGCGTTAAGCAAAGCAATCGCCTCAAGGCTGCCCTCGATGGGTAGCCATTCATCGGGGGATTTAATAAAAGCATCGGAATCGTGATTAATCACGCCATCCCGATCGAGTAAAATATAGCGCTGATTGGGCATTGGTAGTATAAGAAAACAGGAGTACAAAAACATGTTTTTGTACTCCGGAAACAAAGTGTTTAAGACTGCAATTTAGAAATATCCGCACAAGTTAAAAACTGCTCGGATAATTGATTTAACAGGGCCAGCCGGTTGGTGCGTAATTCAAGATCATCAGTCATCACCATCACATGATCAAAAAACGCATCGACGTCATTCCGTAAACCAGCCAAACGGTTAAGTGTCGCCTGGTAATTGTGTTGTGCCAGTAACGGTCTAATATCATCAGCAGATTGCAGTGCGGCTTGCAATAGCTGTTTTTCTTGCGGTTCAAGCAATGTACCGACGTTGCCTGTCGGTTGGGTATCCGATTTTTTCAGGATATTCCGTATACGTTTATTGGCAGCGGCAAGGCTTTCAGCTTCTGGCAGTTGTCTGAATGCTTTAACCGCCTGCAAACGTTGCATAAAATCCAAAGGTTCAGCGGGATTAACAGCGATCACTGCGTCAAACTCATCGGCAGTAAAGCCATGATCAAGGCAATAACCTTTCAAGCGGTCAAAAATAAAATCAATAACCCGGTCTGCTGTTGCCGGTTGATCGCCTGTGCAAGCGGAAATGGTTTTAATCTGAGCGGCGGCGAATTCAGTCAACTCAACAATACTGATATTAAGTTTATTCTCTATGATTGTTCGGAGAATGCCTAATGCAGCCCGTCTTAATGCATAAGGGTCCTTATCGCCTGTAGGAATTAGGCCGACAGCAAAAATACCGGCCAGGGTATCTATTTTTTCTGCGATAGCAAGAATTTGTCCGGTTGTACTGCCGGGAGTCGGGCCGCCGGATTGTTTTGGGAAATACTGTTCCTCAATCGCCAGGGCGACCTCTTGCGGTTCGTTGTCTGCCAATGCATAGTAGCGCCCCATAACGCCTTGCAGGTTGCCGAATTCACCGACCATTTCGGTCATAAGGTCGGTTTTGGCTAATAAAGCAGCGCGCTCGGCTAATTCAACATTCGCGCCCAAGTGTCCGGCAATAAATTTTGCCAGATTTCGAACTCGTATTGTTTTGTCATACACCGTACCCAAACTCTCCTGAAAAACAACGTTGGACAGGGTTTCCACGCGATTTTCCAGGGTTTTTTTCCGGTCCTGTTTCCAGAAAAACTCAGCATCGGACAGACGCGGCGTCACCACGCGCTCATTACCGTGCTGTATGGATTGAGGGTTGCTGCTTTCAATGTTGCTGAAGGTAATGAAGTTCGGAAGTAAACCACCTTGGACATTTTTTACCGGAAAATATTTCTGGTTAGTTTGCATGGTGGTAATCAACACTTCCGGAGGCAGTTTCAAAAAACGCGGGTCAAAATTTCCGGTAATTGGCACCGGCCATTCGTTTAAAGCGGCAATTTCTTCCAGTAAATCATCTTCAATATGCGCCATACCATTTACTGCG